>NZ_NPJL01000009.1:0-113849 GCF_002251325.1 Prevotella sp. P4-67 | reverse complement strand
CCCGACGCCGCCCCCATCCCCATTCCATCGCCCATGACTCCGACCAAGATAGCCCCCGCTGGCAATAAGCCCGAGTCCGCTGGCAATATGCCCGAGCCCGCTGCCGCCATGCCAGAGTCCACAGCCATCTCGTCAGCGACCATCCCCATCTCGCCCGAGCCCCATCGCATCCCGCCCGAGCCCCATCTCATCCCGTCGGAGCCCACAGTAAAGTTGGGTTCGTGGCACGAAATAGTGATTGCCAAGCCCGCAATAATGACTGCAAACCCCGCAATCACTATTTCCCACCCCGCAATCAGAATAAACACCATCTCCACCCATACAGCAAGGGTCTCAGCCTTTGCTGCATGGGTGGAGAAGGTGATGAAGGTAATGGCTGTGGCACCGCTATCGGCTTATGTATATCCTTTGTCTTAACAAATTCGAGCTATCTTTACAATATCGTTGCATAGAAATCGTTAGTTAAAGAAAGGAGTATTGAATAACTGTGACAGATGTGGCAGCTATGCTTTGTAGACGCCGTAATATAGAATGATGAACAAATAACGATACATATATGACCAAAGAAGAGTTGATGGATTGGGGCAAGGCGACCATTAAAGTTTATAATGGCATTGCTGACGAGTTGGGCAGAAATAATGTCCCTGCTTTCTATTCACAATCGGACCTAAACAATATTGTTGGCACCGACTCCGTTGATGTCTTGATAGCCGGCATCAATCCTGGCTCTGGTGGTAATTATGAAGACATGATAGCCAATCCCAACTGGGGCATTGACCCTCATCGGGGAATGACAGCCGAGCAATTGGTATCGGGTAATTTCTGTAAGAACCCTAAACATGGAAATTGCACAAGCTGGAGTCTGCATCACACATGGAATTATTTCAGAAATCTTAAAATCTATTTCAGTGGTTTAGGTCATCCCAATGTTCTGGATGATGAAAGCAGATTTGTTATGGCTAATGCTACATTCTTCAATACAGCAACAGCTGCAGAATTAAACCGATCTTTATTGACCCAGACCTTTCCTCAGACATTGGAACTGATAAGACTATGCAATCCCAAGATGATTGTATTTCTAAGTGGAAAAGATGCCTTTAGCCGATTGGCTTCTATAAATGTTGCCGGCTTTTCGTTTAGATACGACAAGGCCAATAATCCCGTTTTGGGTCGCATCCTTATGGGTGAGTTTAATGACATCCCCTGTTATGGCGTCCCTCATCCTGCCGCTTACTTGACCAAGGAAGAAAAGGCACTAATAGCCAGGTTCTTTGCGTATGTATATAAAAAAGACATAGACCATATCAATATCGGCGAATTAAGAGACTTTTGTGCTAAAGAAAATCAGGCATATCACAATAAGCATGAGGTTAAACGTGAAAGAAAGGACAAATTGGATTACTGCCAGATAGAGCAAGCTGTCCTTGGCAAACTATCGTCTTATATCTATGCGCATGGAACGAGAATCAGAAAGAACGAAAATGCGCAATACGGTATAACTATAGCCAAAAGCCATTTGTACATACGCCAGGCTTATGAAGACAAATATAAGACGCCTCAATATAATCCCAATGATGACAAGGTTGCAGGTATGTTGGGAGAGAGAGGTTACGCAAAAGACCATGTCTGGCTTGGAAAGAAGCACCTTTCTGAATTTGGCAAATCAGAAGAGGAGATAATACATAATGTAATCGTCGAGATAGTAACTCTTTTCGATTTACTTGACCACTCTGCATCATTTTAATACCCTATTAAAACGATGCAAAACGCATTAAAACGAACTGACATTGAATGAGTTTTTTTTGAATAATATGCAAAGATAGTACGTTGACAAGGATTATGCCGGCGGCGACAATAGCGAGGCTGCCGGCGGCAGCGAACGGTGGCGCAGCCTACGCCTTGCCAGTCGCAGCCTTACTAAAATGTATCGTTCCATCATCATGCCGCATAATTACCACTTCCGCGCAAGCACAGGAAACAATCACAATTAGAACCCTATCATCCAGCATTAAAGATTTCTAATCGACGGCAGGCAACGAGATGCCAGACAGCCAACTCTTCACCATCTCCATGCCTCCTGGACGGGTGGGGGACGACCGGTAGACAGCCATGTGGCAGCCCTTATATATAATAATAGGTGTAAGGGTGAATGAGGTAAAGATGGCGGGGGTGATGTAGGATATGTCTTAGTGCCGCAGTGGCAATGAGGAAAAGAGAAAGGGCTGGAGTCCTCTTGCGAGAATTCCAGCCCTAATCATGGTTATGTCCGCGACGGTTAGGCGGACAATGTCAATCTGCTATTTTTCTTTATTTCCACATAATCTTGCGACTTGTGCCGTCGGAATAGCGCACGATGTAAATCTGGTGGCTTTCGGGAGTGGTCACCTGTTGGCCGCAGAGGTTATAGATGGCCCTTATCTCATGCTTGGTGTTGCCGGGGGCTACAGTATTGTCTATGCCGTTGGCTACAGATGTGTAGTTGACCACTGGGCCATCGCCATAGAGCAATAGCCTGAGACGTTGGCTATCCATCGGTCCGAATACTGTGCCAGATCCCATGTGGCGCAGAGTCCTCCCTGGTTGCGGGTCACGCAGTAGAGGGCTATCTGGTCCTCATAGCTGCTGACACCCTGATAGGGGAATGGGCCAATGGCCACGAAGAAAGGTTTGCCTTTTGCGATGGCTACAGGTTCGGCAAACTCGAAGGTGGTCTGTACGTATTCGGAGGCATTGCTCTTGAGCTCGCTTGCTTTGAGCGATGTCTTGGCGAGCACCTTGCCAGGTCCGCCATCGGCAGCCATATCGTATATCGCCAGCTCGATGGCGGCGTCGGGTTCACGAGTCTTGGTTGAGGCGAAGTAGGCGTCGACGGTCTTCACGGTAGCATCGGCCAATGGTGCAGGATATTTCTCGGCAAAGCGGTCGAGGCCGAACATATTGCTGCCAGCATAGAAGCCAAAGCTGTCGTAGCTGATGGGTTTGAGATTGTCTATCTCCTGCTCGGTGATGTTCCATATCATCATTTTGCCGCCAACCTGCAGGCACTCCGCCTTGTATGCCTGATTGGAGCCGATGGCATTGGCAGTGGTGAGAGTCACATCATAGCGACCTTCCTTGGTAAAGGTAACGGTGGGGTTCTGCTCGGTGCTGGTCAAGGTCTCGCTGTCGCTGGTGAACTTCCATTCCCAAGAGGTGGGCGCCCCCTCGCTCTTGTCGGTGAACTGTACGGGTACTCCGGCGGGAACAAATGCCATGTCGGCTGCAGTGGTGTAGGTGTCGGAGGTGATGGCAAAGGCTGAGGTGGGTGCCTTACCGATGATTTCGACAAACTGCTTGATTTCCTTCACATCCTTCTCGCTCTTGCGACTGATGGTAAGGGTGACGTCGTAGATGCCCTCTTTGGGGTAAGTCACTGTGACGCTGTTGCCGGCATACTCGTTGTTCTCGCTGCCAGGGAGCGTCCATATCGTCTTGGTGGGCTCGCCCTGGCAACGGCTGATGAAGGTGATAGGCTCGTCGACGGAGGCTGTGATGCGTGTGGCAGCCTCGGGGTTGTCGCGTACCAGACGGAAGGCGTCGATGGCCAGGTTCTCACCGTCAAAGTTGTAGTTGAGCACTATCTGCACTTTGTGTCAAGCATAGGCGGCGAGGTCTATGTCTATCTTCTTCCACTGCATGATGTCGTCGGAGACAAAGTTGTTTTCCAACGTCCAGCGATAGATGTTAAACAGGGTGGTTGTCTGTCCTGTGGTAAAATCGGTAACGTCAATCGTCCATGGCGCCCAGTTCAAATTTTTGGTCTTGAAGTAAGCGTAGAATTCCAGACGTTGCCCCTCTTTGATGTCGAAAACGGGCGAGGTGAGCGGTGCGGCGCCGTCTCCGGCTGCGTAGGTAATGGCGATTGATTTCTTGTCGCCGTCTCTGACCTCGCCGAACTTCATATCGTCTATGTGCCACTCGCTGGGTACCGTCCAATTGGCGAGGTCCTTGCTGGACTCGAAATACTGGGCGTAGTCTGCCATCACCGACTTGTCGGTAGTGAAGTCGGCCTTGAGCGGCATGCTGATGGTGAAGTCGGCTTCTATCACGGGGCTCTTGGTGCCTCTGCCGCGCGTCATCACATAGAGCTTGCAGGAGCGGTCGATACGGATGGTTCCAGTCTGCCCAGTTATCATGTAACTGGTGTTGGTGTCGCTGTTCTTGATCTCTTCGGCGCTCTTGGCCACGGTGGAGTACCATATCTCCGTGGCGGCAGCGTCATCAGTGGTGACCTGTACCTCTACGGCGTGGTCAAAGGTGCCGCCCATAGGAGTCATCTTGGGAGTCTTGAGCGGAGAGCGGGGAATGATGCCTACCTCGAGGGTGGCTGTGCCGGGGCGGTATTCGTCGTTGCCGGCAAACGAGGCGGTCACAGTCACCGTGGTGGTGGTCTCGACGAGTGCCGTGCTTATCTTACCACTCTCATCCACCTGGCAGATGGACTTGTCTGATGAGGTGTAGACTATGGGCATGAGTCCGTGGGGGTTACGCAATGGGGCTTCGAGAGCCGTGCCGGCGAGGATGCCGACAGAAGAACTGTAGAACGAGAGCTCGGGGTCTTTGCGTGTGTCTTCATCGGCAAATGCAGAAAGACCGGTGAAGATAAAGGCCATGAGGAGTAAGAGGGTCTGTTTTATAATTGTTGTTGAGTTAAAATGAAAAAGGATGCGCCACAACTTGAGTGACGCATCCTTTGATGTATTGTTGGTTGGTTTATCTCTTGACAAACTTCATGCTTACACCGTTCTTTCTTACGATGTAGATGCCAGGAGCCAGATTGCTTTCAGACACCTTGACACCGTTCAGGGTGTAGATGCCGTCGGCAACCTTGGATGTATGTCCTGCTTCGATATTGCCGATGCCATCAACGGTGCCTTCTACGATATTGGTGAAATACTCCCAGTAGGACGCGCCCCTGTAGTTGTCGACTGAGCCAGCAGGAACATGCACTGTACATGTGGGATAGATGCCGTCTTCGAAAGTACCATAGCTGGCTGTTGGTGCCTTTTCTCTCTTGGCGAAGATGTGGGCCAGCTTCTTGCAGCCTTTGAATACGTCGCCGTCGATGTAGGTCACTGTTGTGGGGAGGGTCACCTTGGTAAGTTCGAAGCAGTCTCTGAAGGCGTTGGTTCTGATACGGGTCACACCTTCGGGGATGACGATGTCCTTCAGGGCATGGCAGCCAGAGAATACATTGGATCCGAGTTCTGGCTTGGAGAAGCTCTCATACTTCAGAGCGGCAGGCAGCACGACGTGCTCAAGAGACACGCAAGCCTCGAAAGCATAGTTACCGATGCGGGTGATGTTGTCGGGGATAGTCAGAGTGCCCTTGAGGTTGTAGCAAGAACCGAAGGCTCCACCCTCGATGGCTGTAGCTGTAGCGGGGAATACGAAAGACTCCAGCTTGCAGTGGTCAAACATATACTCGCTGATGATATTGGCGGTAGTAGTGAACTCGAGATTGGTGGTAGAGTTTTTGTAGTAGCTGTCTCCACCTGCCACAATGTTGGCACCAGAGAGGTCGAGGCTGACGAGCTTGCCCGATGTCTCAACATTCATCTTGTCACGTCCAGCCATCTCGCGGAGGCAGAGGATGTCGGAGCTGTTGATGTCGCCGGTAACCTTGATTTCGGTCAGGTTGAACTTGTCTGTGCCTACGAGAGTAGACAGGGTGCCGGCGGTCTTGACGTCGATGGTCTTGACACCAGTCTCGGGAGTGGTGGTGCCACCCTCTTCCTTGATTTCCTTGAAGAGACTCCAGTCGGTATCGGCCTTATACATATCTGCACAGCCTGCGGGCACATAGAGAGTGATGTTTCGCTGGTCGATGCCGTTGAAAGGCTTATACCCCTTGTGGGGCAGAGTGGTAGCAGCGATATGTATCTCGGTAACTGATGAACAGCCGCTGAACATGCCGTAGCTCAGTTCGGTAACAGTAGCGGGGATGGTTATCTTGGTCAGTGCAGTACAGTTGGCGAGTACTGAGCCGGCAATCTTTGTTACTTTGGGGAAGTCGAAAGTGACGAGTGACGAGCAGCCTTCGAATGCGTTGTCGCCCACCTCGGTAACCTCTTCGGGGATGGTGATGGCGGTCAGCTTGTTGGATTGCTTGAACGACTCGCTCTTGATGGCGCGCAGCGACTTGGGCAGCTTGATTTCCTTCAGTGTGGTCATCTCAAAGCAGTGGCTCTGCACGGTGTTCTCTGCAGCGGCAGCGTTGTTCCACTGGTCTTTCTCATAGAATTTACCACCTCCGGCTACGAAGTTGGCGTCGGTCAGGTCGAGTATTTCGAGCTTGCCGCTGGTGGGGTCGCTCTTGATGTCGCGGCCAGCCATCTCGCGGATGTAGAGCAGGTCGTCACCGTTGATGTCGCCCTTGATGGTAAGCGAAGTGATGGTGAGTTTCTCAGCTGCATCGATGGTCGTAGAGAGTGTGCCAGCTGCGGTGAGTTCTACAGAGCGTACTACCTCGGTAGTACCGGGCTCTCCAGGATTGACGGTGGGATCATACTCTGACTCCTTCTTTACTTCCTTGAACAATTTGCAGTTATAGTCGTCCTGATACTTCTTCAGACTCTCGTCGGGTACATACAGGGTGATGTCACTCTGGGTGATGCCGCTGAAGGCAGAATAATTTATCGAGGGAACGTTGGCAGCAGCGATGTGAATCTCGGTGAGAGCAGAGCAGTTCTTGAAGATGTAGCCCTTGAGGTCGGTCACTGTCTCGGGGATGACAACCTTGGTCAGAGCGGTACAGCCAGAAAGAACGTAGGCAGAAACTATCTTGACCTTGGGGAACTCGAATGATTTGAGTGAGGTGCATCCGCTGAAAGCGCTGGCGCCAACCTCTGTCACATCCTTGGAGAAGGTAACACTGGTAAGAGCGGCGCACTTCTCGAAGGCACTGTCCTTAATCTTGGTAACAGAGTTGGGCAGTTTTACCTCTTTTAATATGGTACCGGCAAAGCAGTAGGAGCCTACAGTGGCATCGGCGGGTGAGCCCTTCTCGGTGAAGCTCTTGTCGTAGTAGTCTCCGCCGCCAGCCACAAAGTTGGCTTCGGTCAGGTCGAGCACTTCGAGTTTGCCTTCGGTGGCTACGCCCTTCTTGTCACTGCCAGCCATCTCGCGGAGAAACAGTATGTCGGCTCCGTTGAGGTCGCCCTTGACGACAAGTGAGGTTGTGGTAAACTTCTGGTCAGAGGTGACCAGTGTGTTGAGGGTTCCAGCAGTAGTCACATTGACGGTTACTGGAGTCTGTTCGCCTGCTTTGGCCTGGGCAAACGCATCGGTAGGTGCAACAGCGAGAATGCTGGCTGCCACCATACCCAAAAGGTGTGAATTGTGTTGCATAAGCATGTATTATGTAAGTTAATTATCTCTCTCCGTGGTTAACATACCTCTTAGTCAGGGTGCATAGCATAGATACAGGATGGCTCAGAAGGCGTGTTGTAACATTAATTTGCCACAAAGGTAATGGATATATTTATAATATGTATCGTTTTTTCCTTATTTTTTTTGAGTGGCGCAATATTTTTCATGATTTTTCCAACGTTTACGCATTATTTGTGTATCTTTGCGCCGAAAAATGCCCGTTTTTGGGCACTTGCCTGCAACAAAGATGCAAGATTATTCATTAAAACTCATCTATATGAAAAAACATCTACTTACGTTGGTATTAATCACATTGGTATCATTGACAGCCAATGCGCAGACCGTCTACGAGTCGCTCAAGGGGCAGCCCGTGCATGTCGTTTCGGGCAACGGGACGATTGACCATTCTCTATCTGCAGCTCAGATTTCCGTGGCGGCACCTATGTGCAAGGCTGAGGGCGAGGGCGGTACAAAGGTTCCGTTGGAGTATCTCTTCGTCAATGGCGCCGATGTTCCCTTTGGCGCCGACGGCTTCCCCGAAGCTCCTGGCTCTAATGCGGTCTTTGGTCGTATCACCGCCGATAAACTCAAACCCTATGCCGATTATAGCATTGTGGGTATCGCATTTATAGTGGCTTCAGACTTGGGCTCCGTTCCCAGTATCATAGCGATGGAGCGCCGTACTGATGGATAACATACTGTAGCTGGTGGAAACATCGAGAGTTATGATGTGACCAATGCTACCAATGGCATCGTGCTCAATGAGGTGGGATGTACACAGACTTATGTCATTCCCAAGGAGCCCAAGGACATTCTCTTCGGATATGGTTATACCCAGTCGGCCACTGGTACTAATGCCGACAAACCTATCTTCCTGGGCAAGACCACTGATACGGCCAACGGATATCTGGTACTGGGTACCCTCAATGCAGCCTATGGTCGTGGCATCTATACGGTGAGTAGCGCCAAGTTCCCTTATGCCGCTTGCGTGCAACTCATCCTCTCTAATGGCAGCACGACAGAAATCGTGGGTGTTGACGGCAAGCGCGACGTCAAAGTTGTAGAACGCTATACTCCCGACGGGCGGCGAGTCTCTGCCCCTGTGAACGGCATCAATATAGAAAAACTAAGCGACGGCACTACGCGTAAGGTGTTTGTGCAGAAGTAAAGCTATACGGATAAAGGCCCCGAAGAACGCGACACTGATGGTCGTATCTTCGGGGTTTATTGTGTCCATACTTGTTCTCCATGTCTTTCTGTTGATGTCATCGGAAGGTCGGTAGACAGCCACATGGCCACCCCTATATATAATAATAGGTGTGAAGGTGATGGGTGGGCGTACATGGCGCATCGCTTTCTCCATATTTCTTTGTATAATCGCAATAAATCTCTTATTTCTACCCATGTTTACTGATGATTTGTGTACCTTTGCGCCGTCAAAAGTGTGTTTGGGGGGTATGTTTATGAGACAACCATGCACAAGTATACATAAAAAGTTAGTCTATATGAAAAGAAATTTACTCACGTTAGTATTCATTACATTGGTATCGTTGACAGCCGGAGCGCAGACCGTTTGCAAGTCGCACAAAGAGCTGCCCAAAAGGATTGATTCGGAGATAGTGGACATCGACCCCGCGCTATTTAAGACTCAGCGTATCCAGTCGGCACCAGTATGCAAGGCCATGGATGATGGTAGCTATCTGTCCAAGCAGAAACATCTCTTTGTCAAGGGTGCCGACTCTCGGTATATAGATGTAGGCATCGGAAATAACTTGTCAGCCGAGGTCATGGGACGCCTCACTCCCGAGATGCTCAAGCCCTATGCCGGTTACAAGATAGTGGGTATATCATTCGCGGTGGGTTCGACCTTGGGTAATTCCCCCCTACGTCGTAGCCTATGAATCATACGGATATGGGTACGAATTGATAGGAGAATCAATTGTCAAGGACTATATGACAGAACCTCTGTCCTACGTGTTCAACGAGGTGGAATGTACATGGAATTATGTCATTCCTAAGGAGCCCGGACATATAATCTTCGGATATACGTTTAAGCCGATAAATTTTAGTCCTATTGAAAATAATCCTACTAATGATAACGATGTCACAGTGGGTCTTACCGTTGATACGGCCAACGGCTTTCTGGTTTGGGGTGAGTTGATAAAAGACGAAGGCTATAAGCTATATCGGTTAAGCTCTAACGAGCTTCCATATGCCGCTTGCGTGCAACTCATTCTCTCCAATGGCAGCACGACAGAAATCGTGGGCGTCGACGGCAAGCGCGATGTCAAAGTCGTAGAGCGCTATACTCCCGACGGGCGGCGTGTCTCTGCTCCCGTGAGCGGAATCAATATAGAAAAACTAAGTGACGGCACTACGCGCAAGGTGTTTGTGCAGAAGTAAAGCCATACGGATAAAGGCCCCGAAGAACGCGACTCTGATAGTCGTATCTTCGGGGTTTATTGTGTCTATCCTTGTGCTTCCCGTCTTTAGGTTGGTGTCATCGGATGATGGTCTCCTGTCAGCCCCTATATATAATAATAGGTGTAATGGTGGCCCAGATGGGGGTGAAAGCGGTCGTGACGGCGGTGGAGATGGCGACGGGCTCGGAAGGGGTGTACTACAGGGCGTTAGAGATGACTGTGGCGATGGCGTTAACTAAAGTTGGCAGGAATGGCGGTGGCTGTTAACAGAATTTTGCAGGTTATGGCGTGCGCAGATTTGGTATCGACGAAGTGCGTGACTACCTTTGCATTGTCAAAAGTACCGGAACGGATGACAACAAGCGAACACACAAACACAATGTCAAACTAACAAAAATCAATCATTATGTTGAAGTACAAATTGTATCAAGACAATCGCAGCAATGCGCAGCACAAGGGCAACTGGTATGCCCACATGAATCTCGACGGCACTATGGGCCTTGACGAATTGGCCGCTCACATGTCTGACCATGGCACCCCTTACTCCAAAGGTGTAATCTGCGGTGTGCTGAACGATATGGTGGGATGTATCAAGGAACTTGTGCTCGAGGGCAATGCCGTGAAGCTCGACAACCTTGCCATCTTCTCTGTAGGAATTGAGAGCAAGCCTGCCAACACCAAGGAGGAATTTAATGCCCGCACCCATATCACCGGTTACAAGTTGCGGGCGCGAGCCACTGGTGGCAGTATCAATGCCCGATTGAGCCAACTTGCATCCATCAATCAGATGGGCGAGTACAGCCATGACGAGGCAGAGACGGCAGAGAACAGCCAGGACGCCAATAACGGCGAATGATGACACAGGAGGCGACGCTGCCGGTCAGGCATCATGGATGACATAGGAAGAGAGGCAGACTAACCTCACTGAGACCCAAGAGTCCCCGAGGAAGGCGAAGGATGAGAATCCTACCCTGACTCGGGGATTTTTGTTGTCCTCCCTTACCGTCGCCGCGACAAGCCGGCTGATGGCGATGAGAGTCTGGGAAGGAATGGCGACCGGAGATGGGCGCAGCAGGATGATGGCTGCCGTTGGCGCGACTTTTTGCAGCCGGACAGCAAATTATAACACAATTTTTTTGAGACTTCGGATAAATATCACTACTTTTGCGGTCATGATGAAGATGTATCGTATCATAGGTATGGTGTGCCTGATGGTGGCGGCGATAACTGCTGACGCTCAGACCGCTAAGCGGGCGGGCATAAATCCAGAAGACCGACAGGTGGACATGGACAACCCCACCTTTGTGCCTATGGTCAAGGTGGGCAAGGTGCTGCTGGGCCGCGACTCGGTGCAGTATGTCGAGCTCAATAACATCTATGTATATCCCAAGCCCGTCTTCAAGAACGAGCGGCAGATGATGGCGTACAACAGACTGGTCTATAACGTGAAAAAGGTGCTGCCTATAGCCAAGGAATGTCGTGGCATCATCCTCGAGACCTATGACTATCTGCAGACATTGCCCAACAAGGAAGCGCGCGACCGCCACCTGAAACTCGTGGAGAAGGGCATCAAGGCCGAGTATACTCCCCGCATGAAGCGGCTTACCTACCAGCAGGGCAAACTGCTCATCAAACTGATTTACCGTGAGTGCAACTCGTCGTCCTACAATCTTATCCAGTCGTTCTTTGGTCCCACCCGCGCTGGCGTCTATCAGGCCTTTGCCTGGGTCTTCGGAGCCAGTCTGCGCAAGGGCTACGAGCCTGAGGGAGTAGACCGTTTCACCGAGCGCATCGTGCGCCAGGTAGAGAGCGGGCAAATCTGACGCCGCCACGCATTGCTTCAGAAAATCTTATGCTATCAATAATGCCATGGGCACCATCTTGACGGATGGTGCCCATGGCGTTTTATCGCTTGATGTGGCCCTGCAGCGTGGTATAGAACTGGTCGACTATTTCGAGCATATCTGCGGGCAGGTATTCATAGGCTTTGGTAATCATCTCTTCGGGTATCTCGTAGTAGGCTTCGGCTATGCTGCCGCAGATGGCACCCTTGGTGTCGGTGTCGCCCTGGGCGAGGATGGCTGTGCGTATGGCGTCTTCGAAGTTGTTGCTGTCGAGAAAACAGCTGATGGCCGCCGGCACCGTCTCCTGGCAGGTGGCGTCGAAGTGGCCCTCGTTGCCGAGTCTGTAGACCTCCTTGAGGTCGGGGATGTCGTAGCCGAAAGTCTGCTTGACGGTGCCTATCACCTCATCTTTGGTGATGCGCACCGTGCGCAGCCAGTAGATGAGCGTAGCCACACACTGTGCTCCGCGTATGCCTTCCCTGTGGCAGTGGCTGGGCAGCGCCGTCTTCATCGCCTCGTCCTGCATCTGGTGGAAGTCGTCGTAGAGCCATCCTATCGGGCTCACCCGCATCGCCGAACCGTTGCCATACGAGGCCTGGGGCAGATGGTCGGCGCTCTGCAGCCACTTCAGGAACCTCCCTCCATAGCCTCCCATGGGGTCGGGATAGCGGCTGCACCAGTCTACCAGTGCGTCCTTGTACTCCCGATGGTTCATCGCCGCATCGGCTATGGCGATGGTGCAGATGGTGTCATCGGTGTAGCTGCAGTCGGGGCTGAAGAGCTTGAAGCCCGGTGTAGCCACATTTTCAAACTCGAATCGCGACCCTACGATGTCGCCAATGATAGCTCCTAACATAATGGATAGATTTAGGTGGATGATAGTTTACTCTTCGGTGTAGATGACCTGAATCATCGTCTGTCCCACGGCTTTGAGGGTGTTGCGGCTGATGTGCTCCATGTTGTCGTTCAGCGTGTGCCACGTGGGTCCGAAACTGCTCTGGGCGCAGTCGGGGTAGAAGGGGATGATGTCTATCGTGGGTATACGTGCCGTCTGGTTGAGTGGGATGTGGTCGTCGGTGACCATACCTCCCTCCTGACGGGGGAAGAAGTTGCCATAGCCGGCCTTGCGGGCTGCCCGCCATACCTTCTTGACTATCTCCGGCGCAAACTGCATTGACATTCCCTCCTTGTAGAAGCGTGCTCCCTCGCCGCCTACCATGTCGAGCAGGATGGCGTAGCGCACCTCAAAGCCGTCGGGGAGATGGCTGGCGAAGTGCTGGGCACCCAGCGCCCATGTACTCTCGCTGTCGCCGCTGTTGATCCACTGCGGGGTGCCCCAGTCTTCGGCGTCGAAGCACACGAAGTCTACTCCGATGTTGAGGGTGGTGTCGCGGTGGATGAGGCGAGCCACCTCGAGCATCACAGCCACACCGCTGGCGGCGTCGTTGGCAGCGAGGATGGGCTTGCGCCAATTGGTGGAGTCGGGGTCATTGTCTGCCCACGGACGGCTGTCCCAGTGGGCGCAGAGCATGATGCGTGTGGAGCGCTCGGGATGCGACCGGGCTATGATATTGCGGCATTTGAGCGTGGTGCCGTCATATCCCGTCACGTCGGCTTGCTGTATCTCCAACTGGCAGCCATACTCTTCAAACTTCTTCTCTATCCACTGCGCGCAGCGGTCATGGCCCTCGGTGTTCATGGCTCTTGGGCCAAAGTCACACTGGGCCTGGGTGAAGGCGTAGGCACTGTCGGCGCTGAACGCGGGACCCACGGGGTCTATCTTGTCCATACTTTCTTCCATGTCTATGCTGTCGGCATGTCCCCATCCGGTGTTCATGCCGACGGCAGCGATGGCAACCACCACGGCGGCGGTCGCTCCTCCTATTATCATCTTCATTTTTCTGGTCATCATTGTCCTTTGTTGTATTGTTGTACTTGGTTCATCACGCGCAGCCAGTTGCCGCCCCATATCTTGGCGATGTCTTCGCGGCTGAAGCGCTTGGCGAGCAGCTGCTCGGTGAAGAGTATAACCTCTGAGGCATCGGCTATGCCTCTCACTCCGCCGTCTCCGTCGAAGTCGGTGCCTATGCCCACGTGGTCTATGCCCATCACGTCGATGGCGTGTTGCAGATGGGCTACGGCGTCGGTGATGGTGGCTTCGGCGTCGTTGCGCAGAAATCCGTGGTACAGCGTAATCTGTGCCACGCCACCCTTGCGGGCGAGGGCACGCAGCTGGTCATCGGTCAGGTTGCGCGGCACGTCGCAGAGGGCCTTGCAGTTGCTGTGGCTGCACACGATGGGCGTGGCGCTGAGGTCGAGGGCGTCGTAGAAGCTGGTCTCGGCAGCGTGGGAGAGGTCGACCATAAGTCCCAGGCGGTTCATCTCGGCTATCACCTCTGCTCCCCAGGGGCTCACGCCGCCATGGGTGGCTGTGCCGCGGGCAGAGTCGCAGATGTCGTTGTCGCCGTTGTGGCAGAGGGTGACATAGACGATGCCACGGTGGGCAAAGTGGCGCAGATGGCAGAGGTCGTGCTCGATGGCGAGACCGTTTTCGATGCCCGTCATGATAGATTTCACCCCGTCTTGCTTGTTCTGCCACAGTTCTTGTGGGTTTCTGGCGCGGCGTACGGCGTCGGGATGGGCGCCGAGGATTTCGTCGATGCGGTCGAATATCATGTCGGCATACTCATGGGGCGAACCGGCAGGCAGCGGGGCTATCTCGGCAAAACTCTGTCCAGGCTTGGGTTGGGGCAGATAAGCCACCATGGTGGTGGCGTCGAGCCGTCCGTCGGTCATCTTGTGCAGGTCTACGAGGATGCGAGGGTCGCGGGTGCCGAAGTCCACCCCTTGCGGGAAGAACATGGGCGTGTCGCAGTGGGAGTCGAGGGTGAGGGTGTGTCGGTGTACGCTCTTGGCTTCGGCGAAGAGGCTTGCCCGGCAGGTGAGCCATTGGAAAAGCGGCAGTCCGTCGGCTCCGAGCCATTCGGGATGCCACTGCACGCCGATGATGCCTTTCTGCTCGCTGCTCTCTATGGCCTCTACCACTCCGTCGGCCGCTGTCGCCGTGACGGTCATGTGGGGTCCGCCGGCTGTCACCGCCTGGTGGTGGAACGAGTTGACGTATATCCGCTCTTCAGCGTAGATGGCGCTGAGCATCGAGCCCTTCCCGATGGTCACCGAGTGGGTGGGCTCCTGTCGGTCGGCGTCTTGCGAGTGCTTGAGCTGCATCTCGGCATGCTGCGCTACACTTCCACCGAGGGCGATGGCGAGTGTCTGCATGCCGCGGCAGATGCCGAGCATGGGTAGCTGGCGGTTGAACGCCAGGCGGGTGATGAGCAGTTCGGGCAGGTCGCGCTCGGCGTTGATGTTGCCCAGCTGCGGCTGCGGCTCTTTGCCCGTCCAGAGCGGGTTGTAGTCTCCGCCACCCGTGAGCAACAGTCCGTCGATGCGGTCCAGCGTTCCCGCGAGGATATGGCGGTCGGCGATGGGCGGGATGATGACGGGAATGCCGCCGGCAGCCTCTACCTGGCGGTAGTAGCGGTCGCGCAGCGTGGCGTCGCCCTGACTATAATTTGCAGTAATGCCTATCACCGGACGGCTTTCACCCTCGGGATAGGCAGTATATATCTTCTGGAGATGGGCCTCCAAATCGAAATGTTCCATTATTATCAGATAGGCATAAACAAATACTTACTGTGGCTGTGGCACCACTGTCGGGACTGTCGGGTCAGACCTCGTCGGGCTGGATGGTTATCTCGCGCTTGATGCTCTGCTCGAGCGAGATGAGGGTCTCTGTCGACACCACGCCGGGGATGGTCTGCAGCTTGTTGTTGAGCAGGTCCATGAGCTGCTCGTTGTCGCGGGCGTAGAGTTTCAGCAACATGGTGTATGAGCCAGTGGTGAAGTGACACTCCACAATCTCGGGTATGCACAGCAGGCGCGACACTACCTCCTTGTACATGCTTCCGCGCTCGAGGTTGATGCCCACGTAGGTGCAGGTGGTATAGCCCAGACTCTTGGGGTTGACATAGAAACCGCTGCCGGTAATCACTCCGTTGTCTATCAGATGCTGTACGCGCTGGTGAACGGCTGCACGCGACACGCCGCACTCGGCTGCCACATCCTTGAAGGGCATACGGGCGTTGGTGGATAAGATACCCAGTATCTTTTTATCCAGTTTATCTACTTTCTCCATATCTTGTAAAAGTGTTGGTTACGATTAACTCAACAAAATTACGCTTTTCTATTGATACTGGCAAACAAAATGCACGATATTTTACCCAATATCGTGCATTTTGTCAGTAATTGCCCTCTCCGAGGGGCTAATCATCGAATGGTAGGGGCAGTTCCTGCCCGGTGAGGTTGTAACTGCGACGGTGATAGGGGGTGATGCCGTGCTGGCGTATGGCCTCGCGGTGCTCGCGGGTGGGGTAGCCCTTGTTGCGTCGCCAGCCATACTGCGGGCACTCGTCGTCGAGGGCGTCCATATAGTCGTCGCGGAAGGTCTTGGCCAGGATGCTGGCGGCGGCGATGGCCTGGTATTTGCCGTCGCCCTTGACGATGGTGGTGTAGGGCAGATCGCCGTAGGGCTTGAAGCGGTTGCCGTCGACGATGACGGCTTCGGGTCTCACGCCGAGCTGGTCCAGGGCGCGGTGCATAGCCAGGATGCTGGCGTTGAGGATGTTGATTTGGTCTATTTCCTCTGGGGTGACCACGCCCACAGCCCAGGCCACGGCGTCGTCCATAATCTGCTGGCGCAGTGCATACCTACGGCTGTGGCTCATCTGCTTCGAGTCGTTGAGGTCGGGATTGTCATAGTCGGCAGGCAGTATCACCGCAGCGGCATAGACACTGCCGGCAAGGCAGCCACGGCCAGCCTCGTCGCAGCCGGCCTCGATGCAGTCTTTATAATAATGTGGGAGGAGTGGATGGCGTTTGGTCATAGGATAATCTGTTCTTGCTACAGGCTGCAAAATTACAAAAAAAAAGTGATTATCGTTTTGATACTCATTATTTTTTAGTAGCTTTGTGGTGATTAAAGATTAAGGAGGACTTGATTATGTACAATCGCAGATTTACCCCACATTTCATTACCCGACTCGAGGATAATGAGATTTTTGTTTTTGGCAGCAATCTTTCTGGTTTTCATGGTGGAGGCGCAGCCCGCACTGCCCTCGACGCCTTCGGAGCCGTATGGGGCCAGGGCGTAGGCCTGCAGGGACAGAGCTATGCCATACCCACCATGCAGGGAGGTGCCGAGACCATCAAGCCTTATGTAGACCAGTTTATTGCCTTTGCCGCCGAGCACAGCGAGCTTACCTTCCTGGTCACCCGCATAGCCTGTGGCATAGCCGGGCTCCCTGTCAGCGAGATAGCGCCCCTCTTTGCCGCAGCCATAGACATGGAGAACGTGATACTGCCCAAGGACTTTGTAGATGTCATCCACGCCACCTGCACCCCCGACCACGGATGGCAGGCCGAGACCGACTTCCTCCA
Organism: Prevotella sp. P4-67; assembly: GCF_002251325.1. NCBI lineage: Bacteria > Pseudomonadati > Bacteroidota > Bacteroidia > Bacteroidales > Prevotellaceae > Prevotella > Prevotella sp. P4-67. Next base: position 96,676 of record NZ_NPJL01000009.1, on the reverse strand, counting down.
GTCTTACCGCCATCTCAAGGGGTGTATGAAGAACGGCGACCGTGAGGCATACTACCAGATTAAGGGTCTGCGCACCAAGGTATATCGCAACACCATCGACCTGGTGACCCAGGGCCACTACACCACCGAGGACGGCAAGCGCGTGGAGCTTGGCGACGGAGCGGAGATGATGAACGCCACGGTCTACTATGACCACGAGATAGAGACCGATGCGCCCACTGCCGACGAGACCTGCATCGAGGTGGTCAACGACGACTGCCTCGCCGTAGCCATGCGCCTCAAGGCCGACGGCTATACCCCCGCCGTGCTCAATATGGCCAACCGCCACCATCCCGGCGGTGGGGTAGACAATGGTGCCGCTGCCCAGGAAGAGACGCTCTTCCGCCGTACCGACCTCTATCGTTCGCTCTACCGTTTCTCGCCGCTTGCCAAGGTCTATGGTCTGCCGCCTTCGTCCCATCACTATCCCCTCGACAGTCACTTTGGCGGCATCTATACTCCCGGTGCCACCATCTTCCGTGAGAGCGAAGACCAGGGCTACCGCCTCATGGCAGAGCCTGTGAGCATGGACTTCATCTCTGTGGCAGGCAAGAACCGCCCCGACCTCACCCCCGACGGACTGATAGCGCCCCACCATGTGTCTGCCATCTGCGACAAGATACGTACCATCCTGCGCATAGGACTTGCGCATCATCACGATGCCCTTGTGCTGGGCGCTTTGGGCTGTGGAGCCTTCTGCAATCCGCCTGCCCATGTGGCGCGACTCTTCCACGAGGTGCTCTCAGAACCAGAGTTCTACCAGAAGTTCCGCTACATCACCTTTGCCATCATCGACGACCACAACGCCCACCGTCCCCACAATCCCGAGGGCAACTACCGTCCCTTCTTCGCTGAGTTCAAGGACGGAGCAAGTGCCTTGCCTCTTTGACAGTCCAGCTGCGGCTGCCGGCGAGCCCTCGCGGCATAAGCCTCGGCTGTCGGCACCGATACGCATAGCCAACGGCAACACCAGAGCCTCCAGAGCTACTGGTGTTGCCGTTGATGCTTTATCCCTGTTGACCCAGCAAAAAAATACGGCATCTGCCATGGAGACAGATGCCGTAAACCTTGAAGATTATAAGTGTCTTGTATTACAAGATGCTCTTGTAGAGGGCCACAATGTCGTCGCGTGTCACCTCGCGGGGGTTGCCCGGAGTACATACGTCGGCGATAGCCTGGTCGGCGAGTGCGTCGATGTCGGCCTCGGTGATACCCAGGTCAGACAGATGGGCGGGGATGCCCACGCGGCGGCTCAGGTTCTCAATCTCGGTGCATGCAGCGTCGGCAGCCTCTTCCTTGGTCATACCCGGAGTGTACACCTCGAGCGCCTTGGCGATGTCTACATACTTGTCGAGAGCGGCAGGAGCGTTGAAACGCATCACTGTAGGCAACAGGATGGCACAAGCCACACCGTGGGGCACATCGTGCAGAGCCGACATGGGGTGAGCCATACCGTGGTCTACACCCAGACCTACGTTAGAGAATGCCATACCAGCCACATACTGGGCTACGGCCATACCGTTGCGGCCCTCGGGGTTGGTGGGGTCTTCTACAGCTACGGGCAGGTAGCGGTGGATCATATTGATGGCTTTGATTTCAAACATATCGCTCAGTTCCCAGGCCCCCTTGGTGATCAGACCTTCAATGGCGTGGGTCATGGCGTCCATACCGGTAGCGGCGGTGAGGCTCTTGGGGAGCGAGTACATCAGCTCGGCATCAACGATAGCCACACAGGGAATGTCGTTGGGGTCTACGCAGACCATCTTCTTCTGCTTGGTTTCGTCGATGATTACGTAGTTGATGGTAGTCTCGGCAGCAGTACCGGCTGTGGTGGGCAGGGCGATGATTGGCACGGTCTTCTTCTTGGTGTCGGCCACGCCTTCGAGCGATACCACGTCGGCAAATTCGGGGTTGTTGCTTACGATACCGATACCCTTAGCGGTGTCCATGGCACTACCGCCACCGATAGCCACGATGAAATCGGCTTGGGCAGCCTTGAGGGCGTCTACACCCATCTTCACGTTGGTCACAGTGGGGTTGGGCTTTACGTCGTCATACACAGCGTAAGGAATGTTGGCCTCGTCGAGCACGTCGAGCACCATCTTGGCAACGCCAAACTTCATCAGACCCTTGTCTGTTACTACCAATGCTTTGGTGAAACCCAGTCGGGCAACTACTCCAGGCAGCTCCTTGCGAGCACCGGGACCGAAGTAAGACACTTCGTTAAGGATAAATCTACTTACCATAAGTGTTTTTGTTGATAAATTGGTTAATGTTATATATATAATAATGTGTACTGGTACAGGTATCGGTAGAGACACGAGGCGGAGGGCAAAGCAACAAACTTGTTTTTTGATTTATGCTTCCTGCCCGTAGCCTATCTTTTGCAAAGATAGTGCAAACCCGAGTGCCATAAGCTCGCTTAATGGCCGAGGTGCCGCCTATCTTATGCAAAGATAGTGCAAGTCGAAGACAATGCCAAGAAAAACACGAAGTTTTTTTCAATTGGCATTGTTGAGGCGCCGCCTATCTTATGGAAAGATAGTGCAAGTCGAAGACAATGCCAAGAAAAACACGAAGTGATAAATAAGAGGTCAAAAGAAACATAGATTATGGCTATACGCACGTTAAATAACTCAAAAACACATGATATACACCCTGTTTCTGTTAAATGTTACAAACAGGAAGTGGAGGGTATTGATTTTTTAGATACATTTACAGCACCTAATATAAGGAAGGATACTACTATGGTAAGTCTAACACTCAGAAACACAGTCTATGCACTACGCTGTATGGCGCTCACCCTAATGGTGACCATGCTGGCTACGATGCAGACAATGGCGCAGGACACCAAGTCGCCCACGTGCCAGGTGACCGGAACCATACGCGACAAGGCTACCCACGAGCCCGAGCTGGCAGCCACCATCATCGTGGCAAAGCAGTCGCAGCCTAAAGTGGCGTTCAAGAAGGGCGTGACCGACACGGGCGGAGTCTTCTTGCTGACGCTCCCTGCCACCGACGCCCGATACATCCTCACCGCCTCGGTACTGGGCAAGAAGGCAGCACAGGTGAAACTGACCGTGACGCCTGCCGACACGCTTATCGACCTGGGCGATATTCTGCTCGCAGACGACGCCCGGCTGCTCGACGAGGTACAGGTGCTCGCCCAGAAACCCCTCGTGACCATGGATGTGGACAAGCTGACATACGATGTGGCTTCCGACCCTGATGCCAAATACATGATGACCTCGGAGATACTCAACAAGGTGCCTCTGCTCGATGTCGACGGCATGGGCAATATCAAGATGAATGGCACCACCAACTTCCTCATCCTGCAAAACGGGCGCCGCACCGCCGTGACACGCCACCCCAAGGAAATCCTGCGCTCGCTGCCCGCCGAACTCATCAAGAGCATAGAGGTCATCACCTCGCCGGGAGCCAAATACGACGCCGAGGGAATAGGCGGCATCATCAATATCGTGATGCAGCGCCGCTACGAAGGCCACCTTACCAACCTCAACGGGGCAGTCAACAACATGGGCTTCGTCACCGGACTCTCGACCACTACCAAGATAGGCCGTTTCTCGATAGACGGATATATGAACTATAACCGCATACTCACACCCACCGGAAGCAACGCCAGCCATACCTACAACTACGCCTCGGACTCTCGCGCTTACCAGCAGACCGCCAGCAGGCACAAGAGCAGAGGCAGCACGGAGTTTGCCAACATCAATGCCAGTTACGAGATAGATACTCTCCAACTGCTCACCCTCTCGCTGTCGGGGATGGGAAGCCAGCAGCGGCTGCCCGTATGGGGCAGCACCGAGATGTGGAACCGCGACCGCTCGCAGCTCGCCTACTCATATCTGCGCAGCAGCTTGGCGAAGGAGTCGTTTCTCAATGGAACGGCGGGCATAGACTACCAGCGTACGGGGCGATACAACAAGCAGCGACTTACCACGCTGTCATACCAGATCAGCACCAATCCACAGTGGATCAAGGACAACACCCAGTACGATGAGATAGTCTACAATACGCCTTCTAACATAATAGAGGAACTGCAGCTCTATGCCAACCGCACCGACGCCGACAACAAGAGCGTAGAGCACACCCTCCAGGCCGACTATACCACGCCCATAGACAAACACAACACCATAGAGACCGGACTCAAATACATTGTGCGCAACAACGAGAGCACCAATGACATCTACGATGCCCGCATTGTTGTCGGCGACTTTGCCTACAACGACCAGCGCAGCAACCACTACAAGAACCGCAACGACATTCTGGCTGCCTATCTCAGTTATACCTACCACAGCGCGGCTGTCTCCCTCATGCCCGGTCTGCGCTACGAATACACCTACCAGGACATACGCTACCTCTCGGGAGCTATGGGTGCCGATGCCGACTATAGCGGACACTATGCCTATCTGGTGCCCTCGATGAAGGTCAACTTCAAGGTAGGGCCCCACCAGTCGCTGCGCCTCGAATACGGCATGCGCCTGTCGCGCCCCAGCATCTATTATCTGAACCCCTACTTCAATGACCTCAACCCGCAGCGCATCACCCAGGGCAACGGACAGCTCGATGCCGAGCGCAGCTACAACTTCGGAATCACCTATGGCAACTTCACCCGCCGGCTGAACCTCAACATGTCGCTCGGATACCGTCGTCTCGACAACGGCATGGAACAGGTGAGCCGCATCATAGGCGACGGGGGCGAATACTTTGACGAAGGCAAGCACTATGCAGCCCCGGGCGCGCTCTACAGCACCTATATGAATATAGGCCGCACCCAGCGCACGGCTCTCGATGTGTATCTGCGATGGAATATGAACAGCCGCATCAGCTGGACCATCAATTCCAACGTGTCTTACCTGGACCTCTCTGATCCCGCGCGCCAACTGCGCAACCACGGATGGCAGACCTCGCTCAGCGGCAGCACCTCGGTGAGACTGCCTGGTGACCTGAGACTCATGGGCAGAGTGGCATACAGCAGCCGCAGTGTGATGTTGCAGGGCAACAACAATTCGCTGTTGACCTATAATATCGGACTTACCCGCTCGTTCCTCAAAGACAAGAGGCTCACCTTGTCGCTCATGGCAACCGAGTTTGCCCGCAGTTGGATGACACGTAGCACCACCACCTACGGCACCAACTTCTACACGCAAAGGGATAACCAGGTGAAGCGCCGGTATTTCGGTCTGACAGTTATGTACCGCTTTGGCACGCTCCGCCAGTCGGCTACCAAGCGCGCAAGCCACGGTATACACAACGATGACCTCAAGGCGGGAGGCCGCTGAAGGGATATTGGAATCTTTGTGTTAATTATTATCTGGGTCACAAACCGCATAAAAGCAAATCCTAATCGGGTTGGATACCTTTCTTGGTATCCAACCCGATTAGGATTTGCTCAATATAGATTCTGCTGATAGTAAATAATGATTATCAGGTCGTAATTAGAACGTATGTATATGTTCTGGAGATTGCTGCTATTTATGACATTCCTTTTCTGATGGCAAAATCACGTTTCCTGTTTTACCATCCAGTTGAAGGAGTGTGCATCGTCAAGTTGAAGTATAGACTAATAGTTATGATTACTCTCCCAGTAAAATTCTTTTTGTGTGTTTTGTCTTTCATAGACGATAATTTTATGCCGATAATGTCGTTTATAAAAGATAAAATAGGTATCTTTGCAATAGTTTTTGGTATTTGCATGAAAAGAATATGACAAAAGATTTAATAAAATCGCTTATCTCTGAATATCAAGTATACGTATCACAAGTAGAACTCATTCCTCGTAACGTGGAACTTGTGGACGGACTTAATTATGTGTTTGTTGGATTGAGACATGCAGGAAAGTCTTACTTGATGTTTCAACGTATAGCACAATTGATAGAGCAAGGGCATAAGAAAGAGGAAATATTATATTTCAATTTTGAGGATGACCGAATAGATTCTTTAGATGTCAAAGACCTTGACTTGATAAAGACGTGCTATGAAGAGATGTATGATTCTCGTCCAATATTCTTTCTGGATGAGATACAATTGATTGATAGATGGGAAAAGTTTGCTCGTAGGTTAGCAGACCAGAAATATCAAGTATATATTACTGGTAGCAATGCGAAAATGCTGAGTAGTGAGATTGCAACTACTCTTGGAGGCAGATATATGATACATGAAGTGTATCCTTATTCCTTGCAAGAATATTTGAATGCCAATGGTATTGACATACATGAAAAGAACGCATTATTTACATCCGGCAAAAAGATTGTGAAGTTGGCTAACACTTATTTTCAACATGGTGGTTTGCCAGAAACGGTAGGTATGAAGGAACCTCGTTCATGGATGAGCAATCTGTTTAGTAAAATATTCTTTGGCGACTTAGTTGCAAGATACAGGATACGCAACGATTACGCATTGCGGGTGATGATACGCAAGATGGCTGAGAGTGTAAAGCAACCTCTTTCATATAATAGAATTGCAAGCATTGTCAGTAGTACAGGTAAAAAATTAAGTACAGACGCAGCGATAGACTATGTAGATTATATGACTGAAACTTGGCTCATACTGCCTTACGAGAATCTATACGGAAAGTTGCAGGATAAGGAGTCGAACCGCAAATATTATTTTACGGATAACGGCTTACTGCATCTTTTCCTTGTTGATGCCAATACTTCCTTGCTTGAAAATATTGTAGCGATAACTCTCAGACGCAAATATGGTGATGGAAGTTATTTTTGGAATAGTAAGAATGCTGAAGTGGATTTTGTCGTTCCAGAAGAGAAATTGGCTGTGCAGGTGTCCTATTCTATGGCAGATGCAGACACGTTCAAACGAGAAACAGATGCCATGATAAAGCTGGATTCTGTTCTATCAATCAGCAAAATGATAGTTGTTACCATGGAGGAAGAGAGTTTCGTTGAAAAAGATGGATACCATATAGAACTCGTTCCTTTATGGAAATGGCTGCTTAGGTTCTAATACATTAGGAGGCTTTTTCTAAGCCAAAAACTGTCTATATGAAAAATAAAACGGATAATCCAAAGGAGGGTTATCCGTTTTCGCGTTTTTCTTTCGATGAAAGAAAAACTATTACTTTGGATACTGCGTATCTGATGTGTAGTCACTACTAATGTTATTATTCCATCTTTTTTGAGTTTGTTTTGGAATAGAAAAACAGAAAATATTTTGTGCTCCCACTTGGACATCTCCAACACCCGTTTTATTCATATTTGTTGTTAAATAAGTGGTGAAGAATTCAAAAAGGCCACAACGCGAAGTAGGCATTTCCCTGTCATCAGATTGCAAGCCTTGTTCACAATATAGTCTTCCTTGTCCATCGTAGATGCAAGGCGACTCCCTATAGTTTTCCCCTATTATTTGTGGCTTAGACTAATATTTCCTATCGCTTCTCTTTCACGGGGCGCTTGCGCCAGTCGTCCTTGACATAGCTGTCGGGATAGACGGTGACGTTCTGGCGGTCGCCCTTGAGGGTGCGTATCCAGGTGTCAAAGCGGCGCTGGCCCTCGTGGAGCACGATGACGCGTGCGCCCACGGGCAGATGGTTGTACTCGGTGTTGCCGCCCGAGAAGCGGCCGTAGCCCAACAGAATGTCGTGGTAGAGGGTAGTGTAGTCGTTGTCGTGGTCGTGACCGCAGAAGATGCCCATCACGTCGCCTCCCTCGCGCATGGCGCAGAACATGCCGCTATTGAGCAGCGGGGGGCACGATTTCTCCATACGGGTGCCTATCAGCACGTTGGCCTCGGTGGTGGCGGCTTGGGCAAACTCGGGCAGAGGGATGTGGAAGAAGGAGAGGGCTGGGAGCGGGCGCCCGCCGTTGGCTGCGGTGTAGGCACGGCTGCGCTCGCGATACCACTGCACCTGGTCGAGCGTGAGCCAGGCGTAGGTGCCGAGGCGCTTGGTGGCGGGGTAGCTGTGGGAGTCGAGGCAGTAGAGTAGGGCAGCGGGGGCGGCGCTCTTGCTGCCGGCAATCTCGAGCACATAGTCGGGCGACTCTACGCTGCCACGGTCGGGCTGTAGGCAGTGGCGTCCGCGGCGGATGATGTCGTAGAGCTGGGCGAGGGTCATGCCCTGCTCGTGGTCGTGGTTGCCGAAGAGGATGACGTAGGGCACGCCGTGGCGCTCGATGCGGTCTACGATGTGCGTCATGGCGGTGTCGGCAGGACGCGCGTAGATGTTGTCGCCGGTGAAGACCACCAGGTCGGGACGCTCGGTGCCGACCACGGCGTCGATGCACTCCAAGGCGGTGGCAGAGCGTGGGTTGCGGCTCTGGTAGTGGAGGTCGGTAAACTGGACTATCTTGAACTCGCCACGGGTGTCAAACTTCAGGGTCTGGGCGGTGGCATCGGTGCCGGCGGTAAGGGTAAGGAGCGCGGCGGCAATAAACTGCATGATACGTTTTAGCATGGTCGGGTATGATTTTGTGGGTTATAGTTGTCGTTGGAGTTGGCTGAGCAGACGGCGGCAGCCCTGCTCGATGAGGTCGAGTGCCAGTTCGAAGTCGCGGTCGCCGCCATAGTAGGGGTCGGGCACGGAGTCGTAGCCGCAGTCGGCGTCGAGGTAGTCGCTCATGCGCAGGATGCGGTCGGCCTGGGCCTGGGTGCGTGCCTTGGCGCTGATGGCGCGGTAGTTGCCCTCGTCCATCACGATGATATAGTCGAAGCGGTCGAAGTCGGCTGCCGAGAACTGGCGGGCATGATGGTCTACACGGTAGCCGCGGCGGGCTCCGTGGCGGCGCATACGGCTGTCGGGCAGCTGGCCCACATGCCAGTCGCCGACGCCACACGAGTCGACCTCAATCTGGTCGTTCAGACCGGCTTCGGCTACCATCGCTTCCATTACGGCATGGGCGGCGGGCGAACGGCAGATGTTGCCGAGACATACGAAGAGAAGCCTCTTGGGCTTGGGGGCGTCAACAGATGCTGGTGTCATAGTCTATATATATAATAATGTATATAGATATAACGCCAGCAGTGTGGTTTTATTGCCATAGGGTGGTCATAAATCGCATGGCAGCCGCTGTTGCAGCCCTTGTTGCTAAGTTGGCGCATCGTCGCTGCGCTCTTGCGCCGTGTTAGATGTTGTTTGATAAGGTCGAGTTGTAATACGCATAGTATCAATGAGTTCAGCGGAGCTGTTGTGGCGTCGTTGGCGGGAGGTCTCTTTGCTGATCATGAGGAAAGCAACTAAATAGAATATGAAAAAAATGATATTCGTACGCATTTTTATTATATTTCCAGCCTTTGTGGGCGCCAAGAGAAAAAACGAGATAGGCGCGCGTGAAAAAGTCTTGGCAGTGGGCGCGACAGTCTGTAATTTTGCAATCGCTGAGGTCGAAAGCCCAGCAAGAAAAGTATCAGACATAAAGAGAAAAATCAAGCAAAACAGGGTAGGAACCCACTTTAAGGAAATGTATTCTAAATTTGATAATCTGGACATTACAGTCGACTCGTCGATTAAGAAGATTACACGTAAGGCGTGCATGTACCTTTCTGAGGCCATCGAGAATGGCATCATGCTGTCGGAGAATCCAACTGCCAACATCGTAATCTACGACGACCGCATTGATTTTGGTATGTGCCTCAATCCCACCATGGATATGATGAACGCCGCTTACTTCCCCAACTTCTATGAGGAGGACGGCAATATCGTATACCGCTTCGCTGGCAATGCCTGTTGCGAGGTCGAAGACCAAACCATCAACTATGTAGGTCACACAGACCCCATCACTGCAGATGATAACAAGGTTTTTAATATGATTTATTCGAAATACGCATAAGCAGATAGATATTCTTTACACATTCTCAACAAAAATCATACACATTAATACAATAACTTAGTAATTTTTTTGAAGCAAGAGCACGAACCCGAGGAATCTGGATGAAGACCCCCTCACGGTTCGTGTTTTTATTATCCTCACATTGGGCGTCATAATCCTCGGTTTGTGCTTTGCTTTTCTCGTGTCGTTCTTTGCCACATTCGGTTCATGCTTTGCCATCCTCGAATTGTGCTTCGCCATCAAGTTAACCCTCTCCCCAAGTTTTTTCCATATCCCCACAACCTCCGCAGGCACGTGTGCCAGCGCTGGGCAGACGGCGGCATATCCCGTCATGGCAAACGCCAGTCCCGCTAATATTAATAATGTAGTGGTGATTGTGGTGGCTGGCTCGTACCTTTTGATACGTGGGTTCGTATCATAAGTCACGCGGCCACGTATCATAAGTCACGAGCCCACGTATCAAATGACACGAAGCAGTAGGGTTGGTCACGACATGGCGGAACATGCTGATTTACATAGTTATAGTTGATTCCCTCTTCGTTGACAATACTTTCCTGCGGTGGATGCACAATGATAAAAATCTACAAAAAGATTAGTGGCTGTTGTCGTCATGCCGTGCATGGCGTTGGGGGTTATGGCTAAAACGGTGTAGGACAATAATGACAGATTGAGTATAACGCCTTCGGCTAAGCGCAACTCTTACAGAGTAGCTAAGTAGGGTGGGTTTCTTACCCAGGGTAGAGGTGCTTCGCCCCTCAACCCTGGGCTATGTAATCGCAACTCCTACAGAGTTGCTGCTGCTTGCGGACTATAATTCATCGTTGATGATGCGCCCCCAAGGGTTATACATAATTAGTTTGTTGTCGATGATGTGCGCCCCTACAACCATGTATGGCTATCCCATCGTGGACGGTGCGCACCCCTGGCAATTCCTCCAGAGTTGCTGCTGCTTGCGGGCCATAATTCATCGTTGATGATGCGCCCTCAAGGGTTATGCATAATTAAGTCCGCTGTCGATGGTGTGCGCCCCTACAACCATGTATGCCTATACCATCGTTGATGATGCGCCCCCAAGGGTTATACATAATTGGTTTGTTGTCGATGATGTGCGCCCCTACAACCATGTATGGTTATCCCATCGTGGACGGTGCGCACCCCTGGCAACTCTGAAGGAGTTGCGTTTTCCCAGCCCAGGGTTGCGGGCGAAGCTCGCTACCCTGGGTAAACGACCTACGAATGTAGCAACTCTGACGGAGTTGCGCTTAGCCGTAGGCGTTACTTGTAATGTATATGTCAATATTCCTTGAATATACTATCGCAAGAATACACAAAAAGATTTGTGGCTTTTCCGGGCTATGCCCTATGCGTCCGTGTGTGTCGGTAAATATCTCGAGAGCATGCTCTCGGATATTCCCCGCCACCCCCATCCGCGCCTGCCTAATGGCAGGCTGAAAAGCCGCAAATACAAAAAGTCCGCCGTTGGCGGTAAAAAAAAGTCCGGCTACGCCGGTACAAAAAAGGATTACCTTATTTTCTAACGGCAGTCGTCATATAGATGGAATACACAAGCTGCTGTTTTTTTACCGCCAACGGCGGCCTTTTTTTACGGCCGCCAGCCGCTTTTTGAACCATGGTGGCTGTTGTCGTCATGCCGTGCATGGCGTTGGGGGTGACGGCGACGAGAAGGACGAAAACTCGTTTTCCGACTGGCGTCACCGCCAGTCCCCAAAAGGCGAAGCCGACAACAGTCGCCATGGCTTTTTGTGTTTATATCAACCTCTAATTGAGGCAGTTATTAATTGATTAACCCCGCAATTGAAACCTTGTTTCCTGCCGTGGTAACGCCTTCGGCTAATCGCAACTCTTACAGAGTAGCAAGTAGGGTGGTTTTCTTACCCAGGGTAGAGGTGCTTCGCCCCTCAACCCTGGGCTATGAAATCGCAACTCCTACAGAGTTGCCAGGTGTGCGTACCGTTCACCACAGAAGCCCCATCCTAACCTTCCCCAAGGGGAAGGAAAAAAGCCAAACCCAAGCCCCGTCCACGGGAATGTTCATCACACTATTACCAGTGGATAGAATTACGCGAATGAGGTTGTCACCGTATTCCCTCTGGTTTCCATAATCTTTGAATATGCACTCGCAAAAATCTACAAAAAGATTTGTGGCTTTTCAGGGCTATGCCCTATGCGTCCGTGTGTGTCGGGCAATATCTCGAGAGCAGGCTCTCGGATATTCCCCGCCACCCCCATCCGCGCCTGCCTGGTGGCAGGCTGAAAAGCCGCAAATACAAAAAGCCCGCCGTTGGTGGTAAAAAAAGTCCGGCTACGCCGGTACAAAAAAGGATTACCTTATTTTCTAACGGCAGACGTCATATAGGTGAAATACACAAACTGCTGTTTTTTTACCGCCACCGGCGGCCTTTTTTTACGGCCACCGACCGCTTTTTGAACCGTGGTGGCTGTTGTCGTCATGCCGTGCATGGCGTTGGGGGTGACGGCGACGACACGGAGGAAAACTTGTTTTCCGACTGGCGTCACCGCCAACCCCCAAAAGGCGAAGCCGACAACAGTTGCCATGGCTTTTTGTGTTTATATCAACCTCTAATTGAGGCAGTTATTAATTGATTAACCCCGCAATTGAAACCTTGTTTCCTGCCGTGGTAACGCCTTCGGCTAATCGCAACTCTTACAGAGTAGCTAAGTAGGGTGGGTTTCTTACCCAGGGTAGAGGTGCTTCGCCCCTCAACCCTGGGCTATGTAATCGCAACTCCTTCAGAGTTGCTGCTGCTTGTGGGCCATAATTCATCGTTGATGATGCGCCTCCCATGGCTATGCATGTTTAGTCCGTTGGCGATGATGTGCGCCTTTACCGCCATGTATGTTTATCCCATCGTGGATGAAGTGCTCCCCAAAAGTTATGCATAATGAGTCCGCTGTCGATGAAGTGCGCCCCTACAACCATGTATGGCTATCCCATCGTGGACGGTACGCACCCCTGGCAACTCTGTAGGAGTTGCGTTTTCCCAGCCCAGGGTTGCGGGCGAAGCTCGCTACCCTGGGTAAGCGACACACTAATCAGGCAACTCTGTCGGAGTTGCGCTTAGCCGTAGGCGTTAATCCTTTGTCGAGGTATATACGACCTACAACTGTCCATGCACTGCTGTCCAGGCTACGGATAACCTAATGCACCGCCCTCTCCAAACAAAAAATGGCGACTCCGGAAGGAGCCACCATTGATGATAAAAATCTTTTACAATATTATTACTTCACAGCGTTAGCAAGCTCTGCGCCAGCCTTGAATTTTACCACCTTCTTGGCAGCAATAGCGAGCTTCTCGCCTGTTCTGGGGTTGACACCTTCGCGAGCGGGACGCTCGGTAACAGAGTATGTGCCAAAGCCAACGAGCTGTACGTTATCACCTGCTACGAGAGCTTCCTTAACAGCCTCTACAGTAGCGTCGAGAGCCTTCTTTGCATCTGCTTTGCTCAGACCGGCAACTTCTGCGATCTTTGCAACCAATTCAGTCTTGTTCATAATGTGGATATTAAATGGTTAAAAATTATAAGAAATAATCGTTTTTACGTGACAAATATAGAGTAAAGTTTTCAATCAACAAACAAAAAAAGCAGAAAAGTGAACTTTTTCCATAAAAAAACACGTTTAAGGCCCGTTTTTGAAGCCATAACAGATATTTTTCGTAATTTTGTGACGCTAAAGAGCACTATATTCACAATTATATATAATAGAAAACGAAACAGTATGATACGCAATATTCCGCTGATTACAAAGAACTTGTTAATCATCAACCTCATAGCCTTCCTGGCTATGCTCGGGCTTAGGGGTTGGGGCATTGATCTCAACGATGTGCTGGGCCTTCACTTCTTCCTTGCAGGCAATTTCCACGTGTACCAGCTCTTTACCTATATGTTTATGCACGGAGGTTGGGAGCACATCCTCTTTAATATGTTCGCCCTATGGATGTTCGGCTCAGCTGTCGAATACCGATGGGGAGCCAAACGTTTCTTGTTTTTTTACATTTTCTGTGGCGTCGGAGCTGGTCTGCTGCAGGAAATGGCGCAGCTCGGGCGCTTCTATATGATGGCTTATGACCAGATACCCCAGTTCTCGCTGAGCGACACGATGGCTCTGGCTTACAACATCCGCGACTATCTGAACAAGCTGACCACGGTGGGTGCCTCGGGAGCCATCTATGCGGTAATGCTCGCCTTCGGCATGACGTTCCCCAACGAGCGCATATTCATCTTCCCCATTCCTTTCCCCATCAAGAGCAAGTGGTTTGTGGTAATCTGCGTCGCCATTGAGCTGATTTCATCCATCGCTTCGTCTAACGACGGCGTGGCGCATCTCGCCCACCTCGGCGGTATGCTCTTCGGCTATATCCTCATACGCTACTGGCGTCGCCGCCCCTATGTCAACCCGCGCGGATTTACCGGTCATGAGATGTTTGACAACATGCGCCGCAAGTGGAGCCGCGACAGGAGCCACTACCAGCGTCGGCCCAAGAACCAGGCGAGCCGAGAGACCGACTGGGAATACAACGCGCGGCAGAAAGCCAACCAGGCAGAGATAGACCGCATCCTTGACAAAATCAGGAAGAGCGGCTATGAGAGTCTCACCGCCGAAGAGAAGCACCGCCTCTTCGACTTAGGCAAATAACTATGGCGAAGACGATAACCAAGATAATGCTGCAGATGATTGCCGGCGCCAATGTGGCAACCATCGTAGCGATGTTGGCCACGGGATATTCGGGGTATATCAACCCCGCGGTGTCGCCGTGGCTTGCCAATGCAGCGCTGGTCTTCCCCGTCTTCCTCTTTCTCAATTTTGCTTTCCTCATATTCTGGCTGTTCTTCAAGCCCCTCTACGCCATCATCCCCTTTGTGGGCATGGTGATAGGCTTCACGCCCATACGCACCTACTGCCCCTTCAACATCCCCAGCGCGGCACCCGAGGGCGCCATCAAGGTGATGTCGTACAACGTGTGGGGCTACGGCACCGACAAGAATGTGGACGGCACCAATATCGTGGTGCAGTATATCGCCGACAGCGATGCCGACATCGTGTGCCTGCAAGAGGCCAACGCCTCGGCTGAAGTGCAGGCGCAGATAGACTCGCTGCTCTATACCAAGTATGCCTACCACGACACCCTGCAGCGCAAGGACAAGGGCGGGCTGGCCATACTCAGCCGCTTCCCGATACGCCACAAGGAGGTCATCGACTATCCCTCGGTGGGCAATCTCTCGGGTGCCTTCCTACTTGACATCGACGGCGACGACGTGGTGGTTATCTGCAACCACCTGGAAACGACGGGGCTCACGCTGGAAGAGCGCGAGAACTTCAAGGACATGCTCAAGGGCAATCTGGAAAACCACACCGTCAAGACCGAGTCCAAGCGGCTCATAGACCAGTTGGGCGAGTCGGCACGTACGCGCGCTCCGCAGGCACAGGCTGTGGCGCGCTATATCCGCAAGCACGCTTATCAGAGCATCATCTGCATGGGCGACTTCAACGACAGTCCGCTCTCCTATGCCCACCACACGATAGACAAGGAGCTCACCGACTGCTATGTAGCGTCGGGCAACGGCCCCGGCATCAGCTACCACCTCTCGGGATTTTACGTGAGGATAGACAACATCTTCTGCTCTGACGACTGGGAGCCATACTGTTGCACCGTAGACCGCAGCATCAAGGCCAGCGACCATTATCCCATCATGGGATGGCTGAAGAAAAAGGGCGGAAATAACCCCGAAAACCACTGAAAAACCAATAGCGTCAACGGGAACAAGCCTTTATCCCACCTTTTTATATAAAAAGTCGTTTATTCTCTTTAATAATGTAAAAAAAATAACTATCTTTGCAAGGTGATAGGCTGCGCTTAGGTGCAGCAAGGATGAGTGGGGCTATCGGCTAACGCCGTGGAGACCAGAAGAACAAGATTACAATTTAAAAATCAAATAAAAATGCAAAACAAAGGAATCGTAATTTTTACGGCCGTCATGCTGACACTTGCCAGCATTTTCTACCTGTCATTCTCAGGAGCTACACGCTACTATGACGCACAGGCAGCAAAGCTCGACGACCCAATTGCCCAGCAAGATTACAAGGACTCTGTCAAGTACCTCGGCATCTACTCTTACCAGAAGTGCCTCGAGACTCAGATTGGCCTTGGTCTTGACTTGAAGGGAGGTATGAACGTAATCCTCGAGATTTCAGTACCTGACGTGGTAGACAACCTGGCTGACCACAAGACAGACGCAGCCTACACCAAGTCAATGAAGGAAGCTCGGACAGAGGAAGAGACCAGTCAGTCAGACTTCATCACTCTCTTCATCAAGGCTTATCACAAGAACGCCCCCGGTCATCATCTGGCCGAAATCTTCGCTACACAGCAGCTCCAGGGCAAAGTAAGTCCGCAGAGCAGCGACTCAGAGGTAGAGAAGGTACTGCGCAGCGAGGTGCAGTTGGCTATCGACAACTCATTCAACGTAGTGCGCAACCGTATCGACAAGTTCGGCGTAGTACAGCCCAACATCCAGAAGCTGGAAGGTCAGGCTGGCCGCATCATGGTGGAAATGCCTGGTGTGAAGGAGCCCGAGCGTATGCGCAAGCTGTTGCAGGGTAGCGCCAACCTGGAGTTCTGGGAGACTTACAACTCTGACGAGATTGTGCCCTACCTCATCCAGATAGACCAGCACCTGGCCAACAATGGCGCTGATACCACCGCTGTGAAGGAAAAGAAGGCCGCTGCCGACAAGGCTGCTGCCAAGGCTGCTGCCGACAAACCCAAGTTCCAGCTCAAGGACAACGACGCCAAGAAGCCTGCCAAGCTCAACGACGAGGCACAGGTTGAGGCTCTCAAGAAGCAGCACCCCCTCACCGCCATGCTTCAGACTACCGGCAACGGCCAGCTGAGCCTTGTTGGTTTCGCCAGCGTGCGCGATACCGCAGCCATCGACAAGATTATCTACTCTGCTGCAGCCAAGCAGATACTTCCCTCAGACGTGAAACTGCTGTGGAGTGCTACTCCTACAGACATGTACGGCGAGCAGGTGAAGAACGTATTTGAGCTCCACGCCATCAAGGTGACATCTACCAGTGGTCGCGCTCCTCTCGAGGGAGACGTGGTAACCGACGCCAGCGACGAGTTCAACCACATGACCGGTGCTCCTGAGGTGAGCATGAAGATGAACCCCGAAGGCGCACGCCGTTGGGCAGCGCTCACCAAGGCCAACGTAGGCAAGGCCATTGCCATCGTGCTTGACAACGCCGTCTATTCGGCTCCCCGCGTAAACTCTGAAATCGACGGTGGCCAGTCATCAATCTCAGGTAACTTCACCGTAGAGATGACCAAGGACTTGGCCAATACACTGAAGTCTGGTCGTATGCCCGCTCCCGCCCGCATCGTGCAGGAAGAGGTGGTAGGTCCTACACTGGGTGCCCAGTCTATCCAGCAGGGTATCATCTCATTCGTAATCGCCTTCGTGTTGCTGATTGTCTACATGGTGATGATGTACAACTTCATCCCCGGTATGATTGCCAACTGCGCGCTGGTCATCAACGTATTCTTCACCCTCGGTATCCTTACCTCGTTCCAGGCTGCGCTCACCATGAGTGGTATCGCCGGTATGGTATTGTCACTGGGTACTGCCGTCGACGCCAACGTGCTCATCTATGAGCGTATCAAGGAAGAGCTGCGCGCCGGCAAGATGATGAAGGAAGCCATCAAGGCAGGTTACAGCAACGCCTTCAGCGCTATCTTCGACTCTAACTTGACTTCATTGATTACTGGTGTCATCCTGCTGGCCTTCGGTACAGGTCCTATCCAGGGCTTCGCCACCACATGGATTATCGGTATCTTCTGCTCGTTCTTCACCGCTGTCTTCCTGACACGTCTGGTTTACGAGCGTCAGCTCAACCACGACAAGTGGACAAGCCTCAAGTTCTGGACTCCTATCTCCAAGAACCTCGTGCAGGGCACCAACTTCAAGTTCATGTCTATGTACAAGCTCACCTTCATCATCGCAGGTGCAGCAGTGGTAATCTTTGGTGCCAGCCTTGGTGTACGCGGTCTCGACAAGAGCATCGACTTCACTGGTGGTCGCAACTACGTGGTACAGTTTGAGAAGTCTATCGAGCCCGAGCAGGTTCGCGAAATCCTCGACCAGGCCTTCCCTGGCTGCACCAACAGCGCCCTCTCTCTGGGTACCGACAACAAGACTATCCGTATCTCTACCAACTATAAGATAGAGTCTAACAGCCCCACCGTGGACGACGAGGCTGAGACCATGCTCTACAAGACTCTGAAGGCTAACGGTCTGGTAAGCCAGACTTCTGTCAAGGACTTCAAGAACCCCGACATCCGTCAGGGTGGTTCTATCATCAGTTCTTCTAAGGTAGGTCCTTCGGTAGCCAAGGATGTTACCAATGGCGCTTTCATCAGCGTGGGTATTGCCCTTGTCGCTATCTTCCTCTACATCCTGCTCCGCTTCCGCAACCTCGCCTTCTCTGTAGGTTCTACCGTTGCGCTGGCGTTCGACGCCCTCACCGTTATCGGCCTGTTCTCTGTGCTCAAGGGGATGCTGCCCTTCTCGCTCGAGGTCGACCAGACCTTCATCGGTGCTGTGCTTACGGTTATCGGTTACTCTATCAACGATAAGGTGGTAGTATTCGACCGTATCCGTGAGAACCTGAAGCTGCACCCCAAGCAGGACTATCAGATACTGTTCAACAACTCTATCAACCAGACTCTGGCCCGTACCATCAACACCTCTGTTTCTACACTGATTGTGTTGCTGTGTATCCTGTTCCTCGGCGGTAAGAGCATCCAGCCCTTCGCCTTCGCCATGACTCTGGGTGTTGTATTCGGAACTCTGTCGTCTATCTTCATCGCATCACCTATCGCTTACCTCACACTGGGACGCAAGATTCGTGACCGCCGCATTGAGGCAGACCCTGAATAAAGCATAATCACCAATCTCTATACGAGCCGCAACACTTGCCAACAGGTGTTGCGGCTTTTTCTTTGTCCGCCGCCAAGCCCCGCCAGCCTCCCGCAGGTCGCAGACGGGGCTCAGCCACCTTCCGCCGCCCCCTCGCGCACGCACGCGTATATATATAAAGGTGGAGTAGGGGACTTTTGCCGATGCCTTTAGCCCCCTCCCATGTCCTTGGCGACGCCCTGCGCTGCCTCCGTGTGCAGTCACATCGGTGGCGCGACAGCCCCTGTGGGTCCAAAAGTATGGAGAAAGATTATTTTTGCGGCAAAAACGCATTTTTTAGACCATTCATAGCCATTACATCGTTTTTTTTGACTAATTTTGAATAGGTTTAGCCGTTTCCTATGGATATCATTACCTCCACGGCGACAGCGACGGTCAAGCCATAAAGCCCAAATACGACAACAACCATACGACAATATGAAATACTACCACTATCTGATTGCGTTGATAGGCATGATGTGCCTCGTCACGGGATGCAAGAAGACGCCCCAGCAAATCTTCAGCGAGCAGAAGTCGGGCGTAGTGCTCATCTGCAATAAGTTCTACTACGAGATTACGCTCAACGACGCCCATTTCTATTTCTCCGGACTCGACGAGGATGGCGATTTCAGCAACCTCACCGCCGACCTCAGCGAGATAAGGCAGAACGCCGGCGTGCTCAACGGCACCGGGTTCTTCATCGACAACAAGGGCAGCATCCTGACCAACCGCCACGTGGTGGCGCCCGAGGTCGACAAGGCCACCGTGCGCAAGAACATGAACGCCATCATCATGGGCTATGCCCAGTATATCGAGGTGCTGCAAGACTCGATGAACCAGCGTTACCAGGCGCTCCAGGCCTACGCCCAGGACCAGGTCTACACCGACTACGACGGCAACAGCTATACCAGCATGAGCCAGGAAGAGTATTTCACCATCAACTCCGAGCTCGAGAGCCTCAAGGAGCAGTACCGGCAGGCCCAGCAGATCAAGCAGCAGCTCCAGGAGAATATCCTGAACTACAACTTCGACGTCAAGCTCCACTCCCAGTTCGGCATTGCCTATGACGGCAGCAGCGTAGCTTCGTGGGACGACTTCATGAAGACGCCTTGCACCCTGAAGCGCGTCTCCCAAGACGCCAACTCCGACCTCGCTCTGCTCCAGCTCGACCGCGGCGTCACCCCCGATGGCAAGTACATCTTCACCATCGACGAGACCAACATCAAGGTGGGCGACAAGCTCGAAATCAACCAACCCCTCTACATGATAGGCTACAACCGTGGCGTGACCCTTGCCCAGACCACCAGCGGCATCAGTGCCCAGTTTACCAGCGGCACCGTCACCCAGCAGCCCGATGGCAACCGCGTGATGTACAGCATCCCCGCCATGCATGGCTCCAGCGGCTCGCCCGTTGTCGATGACCACGGCCGCGTGGTAGCCGTCAATTTCGCCGGCACCAATGGCAGCGACAACTTCAACTTCGGCATCCCCGTGCTGCGCGTGGCCACTTTCCTGAAATAACAATAACCCAATACAAGTTTTTTAATACAACTATGGCAACAGTTGACGACAAGAAGATTATTTTCTCTATGGTGGGAGTATCCAAGATTATCCCACAAAACCGAAAGCAAATCCTCAAGGACATTTACCTTTCATTCTTCTATGGTGCCAAGATAGGTATCATCGGTCTGAATGGCGCCGGTAAATCTACCCTGATGAAGATTATCGCCGGACTGGAACAGCCCACACAGGGCGAGGTGGTATGGAGCCCCGGCTACAGCGTGGGCTATCTGCCACAGGACCCACCACTCGACGAGACCAAGACCGTCAAGCAAAACGTGATGGAAGGCGTGCAGCAGGTCTATGACGCGCTCGCCGAATACGAAGAAATCAACCGCAAGTTTGGCGAAGAGGAGTACTACAGCGACGCCGACAAGATGGACAAGCTCATGCAGCGTCAGGCCGAGGTCCAGGACATCATCGACGCCACCGACGCGTGGAATATGGACTCCAAGCTCGACCGCGCCATGGCAGCCCTGCGCTGTCCGGCCGGCGACCTGCCCGTCACCAACCTCTCTGGTGGTGAGCGCCGCCGCGTGGCTCTCTGCCGCCTGCTCCTTCAGAAACCCGATGTGTTGCTCCTCGACGAGCCCACCAACCACCTCGACGCCGAGAGCATCGACTGGCTCGAGCAGCATCTGCAGCAGTATGAAGGCACAGTCATCGCCGTGACCCACGACCGCTACTTCCTCGACGACGTGAGCGAGTGGATACTCGAGCTCGACCGTGGCGAGGGCATCCCATGGCACGGCAACTACTCTTCATGGCTCGACCAGAAGACCAAGCGTATGATGCAGGAAGAGAAGCAGGCCTCCAAGCGACGCAAGGCTCTCGAGCGCGAGCTCGAATGGGCACACATGGCTCCCAAGGCGCGTCAGGCCAAGGGTAAGGCCCGTCTCAACGCCTACGAGCAGATGCTGGGCGAAGAGCAGAAGGAGCGCGAGGAGAAACTCGAAATCTTCATCCCCAACGGACCCCGCCTCGGCAACAAGGTCATCGAGGCACAGCATGTCAGCAAGGCCTTTGGCGACAAGGTGCTCTTCTCCGACCTCAACTTCATGCTGCCTCCTAACGGCATCGTGGGCGTCATCGGCCCCAACGGCGCCGGCAAGACCACCCTCTTCCGTCTCATCATGGGACTGGAGCAGGTCGACGGCGGTACCTTTGAGGTGGGCGAGACCGTCAAGCTCGCCTACGTAGACCAGCAGCACAAGGACATCGACCCCAACAAGAGCGTATACGACACCATAGCCCAGGGCAACGAGACCATCCGCATGGGAGGCCGTGATGTCAACGCCCGCGCCTATATCTCGCGCTTCAACTTCTCCGGAACCGACCAGAGCAAGCTCTGCGGAACCCTCTCCGGCGGTGAGCGCAACCGTCTGCAGCTCGCTATGGCGCTCAAGCAGGAGGGCAACGTGCTGCTCCTCGACGAGCCTACCAATGACATCGATGTCAACACCCTGCGTGCCCTCGAGGAAGGTCTCGAGAGTTTCGCCGGTTGCGCCGTAGTCATCAGCCACGACCGCTGGTTCCTCGACCGTATCTGTACCCACATCCTCGCTTTCGAGGGCAATGGCGAAGTGTTCTACTTCGAGGGCAGCTACTCCGATTACGAGATCAACAAGGCACGCCGTCTCGGCAACGAGGAAATCAAGAAGGGCCGCTATCGCAAACTGATGGAGGACTAATCCTCCCTCCTTGCGCCGTCGCGAGCCCTACGGCGAGAGCCGCGCCATCCCCGTCGCCCCTCGCCGTATAGTCCACCATAGATTACGCCCTGAATGGGAAGAGAGCAGTCTCTGTCACTGCCTTTCCCCATTCAGGGCATAGCTTTTGTTTGTTTGCTAGTGCTGTTTGTGGTCTATCCCGAAGAGCAGACTGGCTGCGCCTCCTTATAGTCCGCTGTTTGTAAATCGCCAGCCATCGGCTGGCGATTTTTCATTCCCCGCAGTTGCTCTTTTCGGCCTACTGACCAGCTGCTGTTTATGGCTGCGGGCCACAAGAGCCGCCCAGCGGCATCGGGCATTGCGACCGATGCCGCAGGCGGCCTATTTCTTCTTGTAGACCACGATGCCGTAGACGCGGCTTTTCACGTTGTCTTGCGGGTTTACGCGGCGCAGCGTGATGGTGTGGTCGCCGTCCTCGAGGTCAAAGTTGCAGTAGATTTCGTTGGCACGACTGTGCTTCGAGGCAGGCATCTTGACGGTCTTCACTACCTTGCCGTCGAGCGTCACTTCGACCAGACCCACATAGTCCTGGTCGTCGGCAGTGAGTTCGCCACGCACCACCACGCCGTTGCCGTTGAAGCGTATGGCGCCCACACGGTCGATGGGCTTGTTGCCCAGTCCGCGCTTGCCCACGGCCTGCATGCCCTCAAACGATTGCTCCAGACGCACGGGTTTCACCCCTTGGGTCTTTATCTTCACCGTCTTGGCGGTTGTTTTGCCCCCGTTGAGGGCTATCACCTTTAGCGCATGGCGGGTCGAGAGTTCGGTGGCGCGGCGCAGCGAGATGTCGGTATACTCGAACGGACGGTCTTCGACGAGGTCTATGCAGCGTTTCCAGTTGTCGGGGATATTGCTGTAGCCCAGCATGGTACCCAGGATGCCGCCGGCGGTCGATGGGTTGCAGTCAGAGTCCTGTCCGCAGCGGGTAGATATGTCGATAGTGCGCCCGAAGTCGCCCTTGCCGTAGAGCAGACCCATGATGACGTATGCGCTGTTTACGGTGGCGTCTATGCTGGCCTTGCCCCTGAAGTTGTCGGGGCAAGCCTTGTGGCGGCCATACGTGTTTTCTATCTCGCGCCATGTGTCGCGCCAGTCGGCGTTGGTCCTGCAGAGTTTTATCACGTCGCTCATGAACTTGTGGTAGTACGATTGTTCGGGGATGGCCTTGAGCGCCTCGGTCACGATGTAGTCTACATCGTTGGAGATGAATGCCAGCGAGAACATCGTTGCCACATACACGCCGCCATACCATCCGTCGCCGTAGCTCATGATGTGCCCTATGCTGTCGGTGTAGTAGGCGGCAGCCTGGGGCATGCCCGGCGCCATCAGTCCGGCATAGTCGGCCTCGATCTGGAAGTCTATGTCATCGGCATGGGGATTGTTCTTCCAGTAGCCCGTAGCCGGAGGCTCCATACCCTGCAGGATGTTGTAGCGTGCGCCCTGGTTGGCAGCCCAGAGGGGATAGCCCGCATGGGCGAAGGCATGGGCAAACGCCGAGGTGGGCGCGTTGAGCCCCAGCCGTTCATAGACCTCCACAAAGGTCAGGTCCATGTAGATGTCGTCATACAGTCCGGGGAAGGTGTCGAAGTAGTGGCGCACCAGGGTGTCGTTCCAGGCTATGGCCACCGAGTCGGGAATCATGCGGCCGGGATATTTGAACTCAGTGGGTCCGCCATAGGCTACGCCGATGGTCTTGCCAGCCCATCCGCCCCTGATTTTGTCTGTCAGGGCCGAGCGGCTCAGCGTTACGGTCTTGGCTCCTGCCCCCACGGCCACAGCCGTCATTAGGGCGATGAGCGCTATTCTCATTTTGTTTGTCATAATTGGTGTTATTAAGGATGTCGTCTGAAATGAAAAGACGGAATGTAACGCCCCTCTCATCAGGATAGAGCATCACACCCCGTCTTTGGGAAATATTAAGATAAAAACTACTTAGCCTTCTTCTTGAAAGTGAGATAGCTGTATACATTGCTCTCCACGTTGTCTTCGGGGTTGAGACGCTTCATGGTGAGCACGTGGTCGCCGTCCTCAAGGTCAAAGTTCCAGTAGAGGTCGTTAGAGCGTGCGTGGTTGTTGCCAGGCAGCTTGACGATAGGCATCTTCTTGCCGTCGATGGTTATCTCCACCTCGCCCACGTAGTTGGGGTCCTTGGTGCGCAGATGACCGCGGATGACGATGCCACAGCCGTTGAACTTGATGGCGCCTACCTTGTCGATGCCCTTGTTGCCGAGTCCTATCTTGCGTACAAACTCCATGCCCTCAAACGACTGCTCCAAGCGTACGGTCTTGATGGGCTGTGCCTTGATTTTCACAGACTTGGCTGTCACCTTGCCGCCGTTCTTGGCTATCACCTGGAGCGCGTGCTTCATGCCCAGCTCATACACCTTGTTCAGTGAGATGTCGGTGTAGATGAAGGGGATGTCCTCTACAGACTTGAGAGAGTTTTTCCAGTAGTCGGGAATGTTGCTGTAGCCCAGCATGGTGCCCAGGATGCCGCCTGCGGTCGAGGGGTTGCAGTCTGAGTCCTGTCCGCAGCGTGTCGACACTTCCATAGTCTTGGTATAGTCACCGCCGCCATAGAGCAGACCCATGATGACATAGGCGCAGTTGATCTTGGCGTCGATGTTGAAGGCGGCCTTGACACCGTCGGGGCAGAGATCGGTGGTTCCCCACTTCTTCTGCATCTCGTGCCAGAGGGTCTTCCAGTCCTTGCCAGCCTTGAAACCGGCGATGACGTCGGCCTGGCACTGGTAGAAGGTAGACTGCTCGGGGATAGACTTGAGGGCTTCGGTCACGATGTAGTTGACATCGTTGGAGAGAAACGCCAGCGAGTACATGGTAGCTACATAGACACCGCCGTACCAGCCGTCACCATAGCACATCATGTGGCCGATGGCGTCGCTGTAGTGTGCGGCTGCCTGGGGCATACCGGGAGCCATCAGACCGGCATAGTCGGCCTCAATCTGGAAGTCGATGTCGTCGGCATGAGGATTGTTCTTCCAGTGGCCCGAGGCGGGAGACTCCATACCCTGCAGGATATTGTAGCGGGCACTCTGGTTGGCGTGCCACAAGGGGTATTTGGCATTGGCGAAGGCGTGGGCAAACTCGCTGATGGGAGCGTCCAGCCCTTTCTTCTCAAATACCTCTACGAAGGTGAGGTCCATGTAGATGTCGTCATACAGACCGGGGAACGTGTCGTAGTAGTGTTTCACCCGGGTGTCGTCCCATACTATCTTGGTCTCGTCGGGGATTATCTTTCCGTTGTACTTGAACTCAGTCGGACCACCAAAGGCGCAGCCTATGGTCTGTCCTGCCCAGCCACCCTTGATTTTGTCCTGCAGGGTGGCACGGGTCATGGTTACGGTCTTTGCCGATGCTGCGACAGCGAGAAGCGACGCAAATGCGAGGGTGCAGACTTTCATTGTTTTCATGCGTTATATATTAATGTGTTTAGTTTATGACTTGGCTACGGCGATCATGCCCAGACCCACGATGAAGAGCACGAACATGAGAGAGAGCAGGATGTTGACGATGCTCTTGCTGCCCTTGAACTCCTTCCAGATAAACACGCCCCAGAGAGCGGCAATCATAGGAGCGCCCTGGCCGAGAGCGTAAGAGATAGAGGCACCTATCTTGCCACTGGCGATATAGCTGAGCACAGTACCCAGGCCCCAAACGCAACCGCCGAGCACACCTACCATGTGGGTCGACAGCTTGCCCTTGAAGTAGGTGTCATAACCTACAGGCTCGCCCTCGAAAGGCTTCTTCATCACGATGGTGTTGAAGAGGAAGTTGCTCACAAAGATACCCACTGCGAAGAGGAAGAAGGCGGTATAGGGAGTAGCCAGACCCTCGGCGGGGTTCTCAAAGTTGGTCACGTCCATAGCGCGGGCCACGAGTGCATAGAAGGTAGACATCAGCACACCGGCGATGATGGCGAGCACCACACCCTTCTTGGCTGTCGAAGCCGCATTGCCAGTCTCCTTGGATGCTTCGCCGTTGCCCTTCTTGGCAGCAGCTACGCCGTTGAGTATCAGGGCTACCATAACGAGAGCCACACCCGAGAAGATGAGCACGGGGTCGCCCTGGTCACCACCTACGAAGAGGTAGTTGTTGACTACACCCAGCACCAGAGCCAGACCGCAACCCACGGGGAAGGCGATAGACAGGCCGGCAAGCGAGGTAGAAGCCGAGAGAAGGATATTGGACAGGTTGAAGATGATACCACCGGCAACGGCAGAGAGCACGCTGGCCGAAGACACCTGCTTCAGGTCGTCGACAAAGCTGCGGCCACCCTCACCAAAGCTACCCAGAGTGAAGCCGATAAGGAGAGAGAAGAGCAGAATACCGATGACGTAGTCCCAGTAGAAGAGTTCGTAACGCCAGGTCTTGCCGGCAAGTTTCTGGGTGTTACCCCACGAGCCCCAACAGAGCATCGTAACGACGCAGAGCACCAGGGCTACTGCATAACTGCTTACTATAAACATATTTGTATAAGATTTAGATTGTTAATAATTGCGCGATTGACTGATTAGAGTTCCACTTCGTCGAGATGAGGCATAGACATCTGGGCGCCACGACGGGTCACAGAGATGGATGCGGCCTTGTTGCCGAAGAGGATGGCATCGGGCAGCGACTTACCCTGCGACAGAGCCACACAGAGCGCACCACAGAAGGTGTCGCCGGCAGCGGTGGTGTCGACAGCCTTCACCTTGAAGGCAGGCACACGGATGAGCTCGCCGTCGAGACGGGCACACACGCCCTTGCTGCCCACGGTGATGATGACGTCCTTGACGCCCAGCTTCTGTATCTCGTCCATAGCGGCGGGGGTGTCATCTTCGCCCTTGACCTCGATGCCCCCGATGTAAGAGGCTTCGGTCTCGTTGGGGATGAGCAGGTCCACATTCTTCAGCAGAGCCTCGGGCAGCGGTTTCTTGGGAGCCGGAGCCGGATTGAGCACCACATAGGCTCCCGCCTTCTTGCCCAGCGCGGCAGCCTCGACGAGCGCCTCGACAGGGGTCTCCAGCTGCATCAGCACGATGCTGGCATCGGCAAACAGCGCCTCGGCCTCGCGCACATCAGCAGCGGTCAGACAGGCATTGGCTCCCGAGTCGAGCACAATGTTGTTTTCACCTGAGTCGATGGTGGTGATGATGGCCACTCCCGAGGGTGCCTCGGCAGTCACCTTGAGTGCCGATACGTCGATGCCCTCGCCTCGCAGCATGTCAATGGTGGAGTTGCCAAACTGGTCGTCGCCCACCTTACCTATAAATGCGGTGCCTCCACCCAAGCGGGCTGCGGCTACAGCCTGGTTGGCACCTTTACCGCCATGATTGGTCATAAATCCATGGCCAAACATAGTCTCGCCAGGTAGTGGGAAGTGGTCGGCTGAAATCACTAAGTCCGTGTTGGCACTGCCCACGACGAGAATTTTTTTGTTTTCTTTCATTATCATGGTAAACCTGGTTATAATTTGCAAATTGACAGTGCTAAAGTAAAAAAAAATTAACCAAGCGCAAAATAATTATGGCTATTTTTTCGCAAGAGGCAAAAAAAGCGTATCTTTGGGCAGTCAAAACCACAACGTCTATAAGGCTCATGAAAAAAGAAACATTGGAAGACCTGTCCCGGATAACCGGATACTCGAAAACCACTATTTCTCGGGTACTCAACGGAAAAGGCAAGGAATTCCGCATCAATGACGAGACGTGCCAGCAGATAATTCAGGCTGCCAAGGAGCTCAATTATCGGCCAAATCTCGTTGCGCAATTTTTGCGCAAGTCCGAGGGCCGAACGCTCGGAATTGCCGTGCCATATCTCAGCAATCTCTTCTTTGCCCAACTGGTGTCGACCATCACCATCGAGGCCAAGAAGAACAACTATAGCGTCATGCTCTTTGACACCCAGGAAGACGCCAACATCGAGAAGAAGTGCATCTCGGCGATGGTAGAGTACGAGGTCAACGGCATCATCATCGCCCCATGCTCCGAGACGCCCGACCTGCTCGAAATCATCAGCAAGAACATACCCGTAATCCTCATCGACCGATATTTCAGAGACTCCTTCCTGCCCTATGTCTCGACCAACAACTACAAGGGTGCCTACGACGCCATGATGACGCTCCTCAACGCCGGCCACCGTGACATCCTCTGCATACGCGGTCCAGAGACAGCCGTGACTACCCAGGAGAGAGTCAAGGGATGTCGCAAGGCGGTGATAGACTTCGGACAGCCCGTGCGCCTGCAGATGCTGGGCAACGAGTTTTCCATCCAGAACGGATATACCGAGACCAAGGTGGCGCTCATAGGTCCCCGCGTGCCCACAGCCATCTTTGCCATGAGCACCAATATCCTGTTGGGCACCATCAAGGCGCTCCGCGAGCAGAACATGGACATCCCCAACGACATCTCGGTAATCTCCTTCGACGACAGCGTCTTCCTCGACTACATGAACCCGCCCATCACGCGCGTGGCACAGCCCACTGAGCACATGGCGCTGGCTGCCGTCAAGATGATGATCAACTGCATCAACGAGGGGAAGCAGTTGCAGTCGCGCATATTCATGGCGCCCACCGTCATCGCCAAGGAGTCGGTCAAAATCATCAACCCCCTTGTCGTCCCCACCGACAACAGAGAGAAATAACCCCAAGACTGGCCGGAAATGGTTCCGGTCAGAACCCTTAAAACTATAATGAATATGGACAAGTATGTATGTGATGTCTGCGGATACATCTACGACCCCGCCGTAGGCGATCCCGACAATGGCATCGAACCAGGTACAGCATTTGAAGACCTGCCCGAAGACTGGCTCTGCCCTCTCTGCGGTGTAGGCAAAGACGAATTCAGCAAGGTGGATTGACTCCGCCTCTCTATCGGATCAAGACCGACGGCCGGCGACCCTATATACAGGGCTGCCGACCGTCGGTCTTTCTGTTGCGGTATGCGTATTGTTCAATATGGATTACTCCAGCACTCTGCTGATGACCTCCGGCAATTTTCTGACCATCTCCAGCACTCTGCTGATGACCTCCAGCAATTTTCTGACCATCTCCAGCACTCTGCTGATTATCATCGTCGGCTCGTGCCTATTGATACGAGCCCTCGTGCCTATTGTTACGTGGCTTCGTGCCTATTGATACGTGGTCTCGTGACTTCCGTTACGAGCCGCCGACGATGCCTCCGGTGTCGCCAAATGTGGTGACGGCGAGCGCTGTGGCCCACACTGGCCTTGGCTTCGTGCCCGCGTCAGAAACGGATGCCCATTCCTATCGACACGGGATAGCACTTGGGGGCGTTGGCGGTCTTGAGCAGCGGGGTGAGCGCCGTGCGGGTGTAGACGACTATGGCTCCGTAGCCGGCGCGCAGGTCGAGGCTCAGTCCCACGGGATTGAGATTGATGTCTGAAGCCGATGTGCGCTTGTCGCCATTGACCACATAGCGCGACCGCTCGTGCCAGCGCAGTTCGAGCGATGGTCCCACGGCCACGAAGGCATTAAGACCGAGCCGCTTCTGCCATTCCAGCATCACGGGCAACCGCACAAAGTCGTACATGAGATAACTCTTCTCCACGTTTTCGTCATCGGGGCGGGTGGCAAACAAGGTCTTGCCGTCGCTGGTGGCAAGCACGGTGTTGCCCTTGAGGTGGTTGAAGACTTGTCCCACTGACAGCGACGAGGTCAAAGCCAGGTTCTGGTGCATGCGGAAGCCCACGCTGGTGAGCGTGATGCCCCATTCCCACGACTTGGCGTCGCGTGTAGGCAGATTGTCGCCACTGCTCAGCGACATGGCGCTGCTGCCCAGGAGATTGTAGCCGAAGTAGAACCATGGGTAGTTGTTGACGATGCGGCCCTTCTTCTTGCCCAGCGACGAGGGGATAAACGGCGAGGTCACGTAGACCTGCTCGATGTCCTGGCCGTCGACAAAGCGGGTCTCCGACACCTTCTTCATCTCCTTCTGGTCTTTGCCGTAGACGGTGACGGTGGTGTTGGCGTCGGTGCCGCTTACTACGATTTGTCTGTTGCCCACCACGATGGTGGTGTCTTTCTGTTGTGCTGCGGCATAGTGGGGCATAGCCATGAGCGCCACTGCCGCGATGATGTGCTTGATATTCATTGTCGTGTGTATTTATGTCTTATTTTCTTCTGGAGTAGCACAGCGTCATGATATCGTCGGGCGAGAGGCGCCCCTCGATGTAGATGACCGTGCCGCGCTGCCCTGCGCCGTTGCTGAAGAGTATGTAGCGGTTCAGACCTTCGGCTGTGGGCTGCATCATGTAGTATCCGCCGGTGACGAGTCCGTCTTCGACCACCTCGCGTATCTTCCTGGCGCGCTTGCGGTCGGCCTGCAGATAGGGCGCCACGTCGTCGGCAAGGTGCTTGTACACCAGACTCTTGTATATGTTGAGCTTGTAGCCCTTCAGGGTGGCGTTGCGCATGGATACCATCTTGCATCCCTTGGCGTGGCCGTACCTCGTAAAGACCTCGTTGACGCTCAGCCCCGTCTGGGCGATGGCTGCGAGGTGCATCATCAGCGCAAGCGCCACCGCCATGAGGGTGCGCCGGGCTGTAGTCGTTATGTGATATTGTGCCATAGTCGTATTGTTTGTTCTCTATTGTCTTTCCATCATGCCGAGAGCCGCAAAGGCATCGTCGTCGTCCTCGAGCTGTATGGTCTGCAGGGCGCTGAGCGCCTCGGCTCTCACCTCGCTGCGGTCGGTGCATACCTTGCCGTCGATGACGGCATAGTTAGAGGCGCTGGGGCGTGGCCATACCATCACTGCCACCGCCACTACGGCTGCCGCCGCTGCTGCCCCTATCCACAGGCGGCGCACCATCGGCGCCGGGCGCCGGGCGGTGTGTCGGGGCGCGGTGGGGGCAGTCGAGAGAGTGTGGGCAGCCTCCATCCGTTGGCCATCGACGTAGCCGAAGAGCGCCTTGTATATCGCCCATTCGGCGGGGATGTCGCCGGCTGTGGCGAAGTAGGCTCGCAGACGGGCTTCCTCGTCGTTGGTGGTGGCGCCTGCCATGTAGCGGTCTATCAGCCGGGTTATGTCTTGATGATTGTTCATATATTGTTACCTCCTTGTCGTGTGATATGGATAAACTGGGTGCGGATGGCGATACGTGCCCGAGAGAGGTTCTTGCGCAGATTGGCTGCCGAGCATCCCGTGATGCGCATAATCTCGTCGGCGGTGTAGCCTTCAATCTCCTTCATACGGAAGAGTCGCTGCTGCAGAGGCGGCAGGTGGTCGATGATGTCGCTCACCAGACCTATCTGGTCGCGCGCCTCGACCCGCAGGTCTTCGTGCCCCATGTCGTCAGCGGTAGAGAGCCGTCGGCTGTGGCTGGCGTGGCGCTGCTGGTCGTAGAACCTGTTGCGCAGCATGGTCACGGCCATCGCCCTGAGGTTGTCGCCGGCATCGAGACGCTCGCGCATGTCCCAGAGCCGCAGCAGGGTCTCCTGGGCCAGGTCGTCGGCGTCGTCGCTGCTGGCCGTCAGACTGACGGCGTATCGCAACAGGTCGTCGCGCAGCGGTATGATCGTATGATAGAAGTCTTCTGTAGTCATATCCTTTCACACTAATAACGTATGAAAAGCCAAAATAGGACATAACAAGCGTGAAAAAAACTGAAAAAAGCGGGAAAATCGTCGCCGCCATGCAATCTTTCGTCACCTTATACATTATATATATAATAAAACGAACAAAGATGAACAAGACAATCAATGTAATAGCCGCCGCCGTCATGGTGATGACCGGCCTCGGCTCGTGTGTCACCAGCAAGCAACCCGCTGCCAAAGACGCAGACATGAACGCAAGTAAGATCGTGGAAATAGAAAAGCTCGACAGCGAGTATCTCGTACTCTCCGACGCCCAGCAGTCGGCTCTGCGGAGCATCAACGGCATGGCGTTCGACCTGATGCGTACCCAGGCGGGCATGGACTCCAAGGTGGTTTCGCCCATCAGCGTGTCGTATCTCATGGCGATGCTCGCCAACGGCGCCAACGGCGCTACCCGTGCCGAAATCATGAAGACCCTCGGTGTAGACGACAGTCAGATGGATGCACTCAACGAGGTCTGCAAGTCTCTCATTGACAAGGCGTCGCGTCTGGACAGCCAGACCCGCATCAATGTGGCCAACTGCATCGCCGTAGACCAGCAGGCGAGTCTCAACCCCGACTATGTGGCCAAGATGAAGAACTTCTACGATGCCGAGGTGACCAGCCGCGACTTTGGCAAGGCTTCGACGGTAGACTATCTCAACGGCTGGTGTCAGCGACAGACCCACGGCATGATACCGCGCATCATCGACCAGCTCAGCGCCGATGATGTGGCTGTGCTGATGAATGCCATCTACTTCAACGGTACCTGGGCCGACAAGTTTGATAAAGCCGACACCCGCGTAGAGCCTTTCCACGGTTATACCCGCGACAT
Source organism: Prevotella sp. P4-67 (assembly GCF_002251325.1). Lineage (NCBI taxonomy): Bacteria > Pseudomonadati > Bacteroidota > Bacteroidia > Bacteroidales > Prevotellaceae > Prevotella > Prevotella sp. P4-67. The sequence goes on along the minus strand of NZ_NPJL01000009.1, from coordinate 64,111 downwards.
CAAGCGGGCGCCGATGATGCACCGAGAGGGCAGGATGTACTATGCACGCATGCAGGGATATGGTGCAGTGGTGCTGCCCTATGGCAACGGCAACTTCACGATGACCGTAATGCTGCCCTATGAGGGCAAGTCGGTGACCGAGGTGATGAACTCTCTCGACGCCAGCGTCATGGACAGCATCTGGCGCGCTGCCGAAGAGTGCAGGGTAGACCTGAAACTGCCACGCTTCACTATAGCCACCGAGACCCGGCTCAACGAGCCTATGGCACAGCTCGGCGCTGCCACCATGTTTACCCCCGGCCAGGCAGACTTCAGCCAGATGACCGCCCAGCCCATCTACATCTCGGGCATGCTGCAGAAAGCCAAAATCGAGGTGAGCGAAGAGGGTACCAAGGCTGCCGCCGTGACCTCGGCGATGGTGCGCACCACCGCGCTGGAGGATCAGGAGCCCTGGTTCGTCAACTTCCACGCCGACCGCCCCTTCATCTACATGATTACCCATCGCCCCACGGGAGCCATCTTCTTCGTGGGCCAGTACACAGGCGACGACCTGTAACCTTCGTCATACCCAATGTAGTCTCTGGGCTTGTCTCCGCTAAGGAGGCAAGCCTTTTTTCGTTCCCGTCGACCCGTGCAAAAACCGAGAGGTTGGCCCAAAAAACCATAAAAAATGCTCTGCGCCGTTTTTTTGTCCACTCCGATACGGCCTATCTTGATAATTATCAGTATCTTTGTGGCAGAAACAATCACAATGCTACAAATCATGAAAAAACTGTTTATCTTCCTGCTGTTGCTGACAGCCATCCCCATGATGGCGCAGAACACCACCGAGTACGAGGTAAAGCTGAAGAACAAGATGCACATGAACGTACAGGTATGTACGGACGGCATCTTCCGCGTACGCTTCTCGCCTCGTGACAAGTATGCCGAAAATCTCATGCTGCGCTACAATGTGCAGAAGAAAGACTGGCAGCGCGTCGACTGCAATACCACCGACAAGGGTGGAGTGATGACTATCACCACCGGACTCTACTCCCTGACCATCGACAAGAAGGACGGCTCTATCAGCGTAGCCGACAAGTCGGGCAAGAAGATAGTGGACCGCGTCAACTACCTCAAGGGCACCGACCCGCTGCTCGCCTCGCTGGGCAAAGACATCAATGTGAAGTTTGCCGACATGAAGGTGGCAAAGAACAATGGTATTATCGGCGACGTCAAGACCTCGGCTGCCGCCAAGGATACTGCCGAGACCGGCGAATACAAGAAGTGCAGCATCATCAACTTCACCCTGCGTGAGGGAGAGCGCTTCTACGGCGGTGGCAGCACCAGCCGCGAGCACATCCAGCACCGAGGAGAGTTGCTGCGTATGTGGACAACATACCAGCACACCGAGATACCACAGCCCATGCTCATCAGCAGCAACGGCTGGGGTGTCTTCAACAACACCACACTGAAGCACTTCTTCGACATCGGCCGTCACCAGAAGGACATCATGTCGGTCTACAACACCACCGACGAAGCCGACTTCTACCTGATGCTTGGCAAGGATATGCCCGCCATCATCGACGCCTACACCCTCATCACCGGCCGTCCTTACCTGCAGCCCAAGTGGGCCTACGGTCTCTGCTTCGGTCCCAACATGCTCGAAAACCAGTTTGACATCCTGCGCGACGCCGTCGAGTTCCGTCGTATGGAGGTGCCTTGCGACCTGCTCTGGCTCGAACCCCAGTGGATGGAGAAGCGATACGACTTCTCTACGAAGAAGAAGTGGAACTACAAGCTCTTCTCGGCAGAGGCTTACTGGGACTCATGCAAATACCCGAAGAAGGAAAACCATCGCCTGCTCGTCGGACGCCTCAAGAACATGGGCTTCAAGCTCGGCCTCTGGCTCTGTGAGGAATACGACCTGAGTATCGCCGAAGAGGACGCGCTGGCAAAGGCTGCCGGCAAGCCCGAAAGCGGCAAGGAGCACTGGATGGACCACCTGCGCAACTTTGTAGACAATGGTGTGCGCGGCTTCAAGATGGACCCCGCCCGTACTATCGATGAGCATCCCACACGCGACTACTACAACGGTTACACTGACAAGGTGATGCACAACCTCAACCAGATACTGCTGCCCAAGCAGATGGAGGTGATGATGCGCGACCATACCGGCCGACGCAACTGGCATCACTACACCGCCGGATGGGCTGGTACCCAGCACTGGGGAGCATCGACCAGCGGCGACAATGGTGGCGGCAAGACTGCGCTCTTCGACCAGCTCAACCTGGGTATGAGCGGCTTCCTCAACACATCGTGCGACGTGATGTCAGTGCCCAAGGAGCAGGAGATGCAGAGTCTGCACTTCGGTCTCTTCCTCCCCTGGGTACAGATTAACAGTTGGTACTCGCTCCTGCAGCCCTTCTACTTCTCTACCCATGACAAGGCTATCTACAAGTATTATGTGCAGCTGCGCTACCGTCTGCTGCCTTACATCTACACTGCCGCCATCGAGGGTGCGCAGACTGGTATGCCTATTGTAAGGTCGATGCCGCTCGAGTTCCCTGCCGACCGCAATGTCGACGATGCCTGCTATCAGTATATGTTTGGCAAGAACTTCCTCGTAGGAATATTCAGCAATGAGGTTTATCTGCCCAAGGGCGAATGGACCGACTTCTGGAATGGTGAACGCGTACAGGGTGGACGCACCGTGAAGCGCGATATCCCTGAAGGTCGTGCCGGTCTGCTCTTCGTGCGTGAGGGCTCTATCATCCCCATGCAGCGCGACATGAACTTCGTAGGCGAATATCCCATCGATACCCTCACCGTCAAGGTATTCCCCAAGGGCAAGTCTTCTTATACCCTCATGGAAGACGATGGCGAGAGCTATGACTACGAGAAGGGTGCCGTGGCTCGTACCACTTTCGACTGCGCCCAGAACGGTCAGCGCGTCGACTTCACCGTGCAGCCCGTCAAGGGTCAGTACAAGGGTATGTACACCAGCCGTACCTATAAGCTCGAGGTCTATACCCACCGCCGTCCTACCGCTGTCAAGGTCAACGGTGTGGCTACCAAGGACTTCACCTATAGCCCCGAGGGCATCGTCAGCGTTACCCTCCCTCAGAAGGACGTGCATGCCAAGGCTACTGTAAGCATCCTGTAAGTCTGTCGGCATAACCCATATCTCCGCAGGGATACCTGCCTTTGGCGCAGAGTCAGAGACGATGCCCTCCGGAACACCGATTATCCATATACACTACGCCCTGAAGGGACCGACGCAGCCGTTTGGCTCTGCTCTCATCCCTTCAGGGCGTAGTGTGTATCATGGCGTGAGTCGCCTAATCCTCCAGATACCCCTTGGTGAAAAGGTCGTAGGAGATAGCTTCAAGTTCGGCTACGCTCCGCTGGCTCAGCGCGCGCTCTATCTTGTCTATGAGTTCTCGGCGCCGCATCTCGTCGTCGCCGTCCAGCCGTCGTGTATATCTATTGGTCATGGAGTTTCAGGAGTGAATGGTTATGGTAAACGCGATAGTCATTGTTGCCTGTCTATCGGTCATTAATTTTCAGGAGTGAATGGTTATGGTAAATGCGATAGTCATTGTTGCCATACATGCGGTTGATGTCGAGCCGTGCCGTGGCTGGCACCTGTGGTGCCTTGGTGCCTTCGCCTACCACCGCAGTACCCGTCTCTACTCGCAGTTCATCCCAGAGGTCGCGGTCTATGAATGACTTGAGCGTAGAGGCACCCCCTTCCACGATGAGGCTCTGCCGCTGCTCGGTGTAGAGACGCTCCAGAATAGCGTCGATAGTCGTGCTGTGACTCAAGACAATCCGCTCGGGCGCCGGACCAACCCAGTGGCGCACATTGAGCTGTGGCTTGTCGCGCTCGGCAGTCACCCTGCCCACGAGGATGGCATCGCTCTCTGCCCGCAGACGGTGCGAGACCATCTGGGTCATGGCGTTGGATATCATCGTGGGCTGGTAGTGGTCGTCGAGGAAGCCATCGGCAGTCTGCGCCCACTTCAGGATGATGTAGGGACGATGATGGGTGTGCATAGTGATAAAGCGACGGTTGAGCCAACGACATTCGCGCTCGAGCACACCCACTCTGACCTCGATACCGGCGTCGCGGAGACGCTGGATGCCACGTCCGCTCACACGGGCGAAAGGGTCGATGCAGCCCACCACAACGCGCTTGACGCCCTTGGCCACGATGAGGTCGGCGCAGGGAGGAGTACGCCCGTAGTGGGAGCATGGCTCCAGGCTGACATAGAGTGTGGCGCGGCCGAGGAGCCCTTCGTCTTCGGGCTTGACCGATGCAAAGCAGTTGACTTCGGCATGGCCCTCGCCGCAACGCACGTGGTAACCTTCGCCGATGATGCGGTCGTCGGCCACGAGCACCGCGCCCACCATGGGGTTAGGCTTGGCGTTCTGTTGTCCACACGCTGCCAGTTGCAGACAGCGTTTCATGTATCTTTCGTCTATATCCAGTGTTGTCATCATTGTCTTATTTATGCCAGTATTTCACTTCCACCTTCTTGCCATGCTTGTCCTTGACGGTGAGTCTCAAGTCGCCGCCGTTGTGGTCAAAGTAAGTGGCGCGTAGGGGGTGCAGACCAGCCTTCATGGCGTGTTGGCCAGTCACTTCCATAATGTCGTGCATGCCGTCGCTGTCTACCACCATCTTGTCGTCGATGATGAGTTGGCTGCCGTCATCCGAGTAGAGCGCGAAGGAGTAGATGCCGTCGTGGGGCACCTCGATATAACCCGTGATGACCAGTCCGATATTCTCGCGGGCCTCGCGAGGAATGACCACGCCATCGGTGACATATTCGCCCTTAATCTGAGCCTTCTCGATGCCGGCACAGTTGTCGCCGCCATAGTCATACCACACGTTGCGCAGCCCAGGCAGCAGTTCGCCGTCCACGCCTACCGCCTCTGCCATAGTCGTCTTGACCAGCGAGGTGCTCACGGCGTCGCCCTTGCGTCCGTCTGCGCCAAAGGGCCTGAAGATGAAGTGCGTGGTCTGGCTCACCGCAATCGGACCGGTATACTTGGCCGACGATACCTGTGGCATGGTGCCGTCGGTGGTATAGTGTATGCTCACCGAGGGGTCTATGCACGCCACGCTCACTGTGTCGCTGTCGGTGAAGACGGCGGTGCGGATGAGTCCGGTCACATCGGGCAACCTGTACTGTATGCCCATCGCCTCCAGACGGGGCAGATGCTTGAGCATACGACGGCTGAAGTCTTCGTAGTCCATACGTTCAGGACGGCTCCAGGCGCGCTCTGCCACCGCCATAAACCGTGGAAAGAGCTGGTACCACATGCGTTCGGCGCTCGCTATGCGCTCTCCCCACAGACAGGAGTGGATGCCACGCACGTGCTGACTCTCTTCGGCGTTGAGGGTGGCGTAGGGGTCAAAGCGGTAGATACCTTCCATCTTGCTGGGGTCATCGCGGCCACTGAGATAGAAGTAGGAGACGGGCACGTCGATAAGGTCGTTGCCGTGGCTGGTAGCCCGCTTGGGCCCCTTGGGCAGCCACGAGCGCCACCACATCACGGTGGTGTAGGGCGAGAGACCTCCGTCGATGACGTCGTCCCAGGCAATCATCTTGCGACCATGTGCGCGGAAGAAGTCTTCCATATAGTGGTTGAACCAGGTCTGCAGTTGAGGCTCCGAACTGAGTCCGTTGTCCTTCATGCGACGCTGGCAGTCGGCGCAGGCACGCCAGTTCTTCATATCCACCTCGTCGCCACCGATGTGTACGTATTCATAGGGGAAGAGACCAAAGACCTCGGTCCATACGTTCTTGCAGAACTCCAGCATGGTGTCCTTGCCGGGACACATGGGCGTCGAGAAGAGTCGTCCCCACCGCGTATCTTCCGAGCAGGAGAGGCCGCCCACACACTGGATGGCAGCCAGACTGTGGCCGGGCATGTCCAACTCGGGTATCACGTCGATGCCACGCTCGGCGGCATAAGCCACGACGCGTCTCACGTCGTCCTGGGTGTAGTAGCCGCCATACTCGCGCGAGCCGTCATCAGCGGTGCGCATCTTCTCTTCGGGCAGCAGCAGATTGGGCATATCCTCCTGCTCCGCGCGCTTGAGGCAGAGCGAGTCCTGACCATTGAGCCGGCGCCAGCCACCCTTGAGCGTGAGCGCGGGATAACGCTTGATTTCGATACGCCAGCCCTGGTCGTCGGTGAGATGCCAGTGGAAGCGGTTCATCTTGTAGTATGCCATCATGTCGACCACCCGCTCTATCTCGCCCACCGTGTAGAAGTGGCGCGAGCAGTCTATCATGAAGCCTCTCCAGCCAAACTGCGGCGCGTCGCTTACCTTCACGCCAGCCACCGTCGCTCCTGTGTCCGGTGCAGCAGGCATCAGTTGGCGCAGAGTGGCTATGCCGTTGACCACTCCGGCATAGTCGCCGCCCTCGATGGTGGCTCCCTTGGCGCCGACGCTCAGCCAGTAGGCTCCGCTGCCGAGACTGCGGTCGAGCCCCAGCCTTATGTCGCCCTTCTTGCTGCCAGTCCTTACCTTGCGACCCGTCTGCTGCGTCAGGGCATCAGCCAGATATGTCGCGGCGTGGCCGAGAGCCTTGTCGGTGGTGCCTACGGTGAGCGTGGCGGGCAGAGTCCACGTGGTGCCCACGGTCTCCATCTCTACGGGTTGCGGGATGATGGCCGTCTGCTGTGCCCGGGCGCTGCCGGCGAGCCACAATGCGGCTGCCGCGACCCACATTCGGCCCGCGATAGCGGCTATTCTGGCGCCTGCTGATTTTTTATAACCCTCTTTCCGTTTCATATCCATATTTTTTTATAACTTTGTGCGTATGACATACAATGAGTTGTGCCGAAGGCTTTCGCCTCTGTATGGCGAAGGCGAGGCTCGCGCCATCGTGCGCATGGTGGTCGAAGACGAGTTCGGCCTTTCGCCCACCGATATATATTTGGGCAAAGTTAACCAATTATCCGCAGACGAGCGAGCAAATCTGGAGGAAATTGTGGCAAGGATAGCCAACTACGAGCCCGTCCAGTATGTGCTGGGCCATGCCGATTTCAGCGGACGCCGCTTTGCCGTGGCGCCGGGAGTGCTTATTCCCCGCCCCGAGACAGCTCTGCTCATCCCCATGATAGGCAGCGCCGCCGCCCGCCCCTTCACCCTGCTCGACATCGGTACCGGCTCGGGCTGCATCGCCATCACCGCCGCGCTCGACTATCCCGCTGCCACGGTCACGGCGTGGGACATCTCCGACGACGCGCTTCGCATAGCCCGCGCCAATGCCACCCGCCTGGGTGCCCAGGTGTGCTTTGAGCGACAGGATGCCCTGACGCCGCCCGCCGACACCGCCCTTTGGGATGTCATCGTGAGCAATCCGCCCTATATCTGCATGAGCGAGCGAGCCGAGATGAGCCCCCATGTGCTCGACCACGAACCTGCCACGGCGCTCTTTGTGCCCGACAGCGACCCACTGCTCTTCTATCGCGCCATAGCCCGCTATGCCACCCGCGCGCTCAAGCCCGGCGGCACCCTGCTTTTCGAGATCAACGCCCTCTATGCCTCCGAGACCAGCGCCATGCTCCACGCACTGGGCTTTGCCGCCTCCGTAGAGCGCGACCAGTACGACCGTCCACGTTTTATCATCGCCCGACTATGAAACCATTGTCCGAAGAACAGGCGCTCAACCGCCTCGCCGCCCTGTGTTCCCAAGCCGAATACTGCCAGGGCGACATGATGAAGAAGATGGAGCAGTGGGGACTCGCCGACGATGCCTGCAGCCGCATCATCGACTATCTCGTCGACAACCGCTATGTAGACGACAGCCGCTACTGCCGCTGTTTTGTCGAAGACAAGATAAGGTACAACGGCTGGGGACGACGCAAGATAGAACAGGCACTGTATGCCAAGCAGGTATCTGCCAGCATCTATCGCCCCATCCTCGACGAGGTGCCCGCTGAGACCTATGTCGACATCCTGCGGCCTATGCTCACCCAGAAGTGGCGCACCATTACCGGTCGCAATGACTACGAACGCAGTCAGAAACTCATCCGTTTTGCTCTTGGCCGTGGCTTCGACTATGACATCATCCGTCGTTGCATCGACGGCATCACCTCTCTGCCCGATGATTGACCTCTCCGCCCGACTCCACGACCTGCTCTGCACGCGCCACTGCGCCATGTGTGGCGAGCGACTCTCTTCCGGCGAGCACGCGCTCTGCTCGGTCTGCAACGCCTGCCTGCCCCGCACGGGCTACGACGCCTCTCCCTCCGACAATGATATGGCCCACATGTTCTGGGGCCGCATCCCCATCGAGCGCTGTGGCGCCCTGTTCTTCTACAAGGGCGGCAGCGGAGCCAGCCAGTTGGTCTACGACCTCAAGTACAACGACTCGCCCGACACCGCCGAAGCCCTTGGCGCCATGCTTGCCACCGAGTATGGTGCAGCGTCCTTCTTCGACGGCATCGATGTCATCGTGCCCGTTCCCCTGAGCCGCGACCGCATCCGCGAGCGTGGCTACAACCAGAGCGTCGAGATTGCCCGCGGCATAAGCCATGTCACGGGCATCGCCGTCGATGCCGGTGCCGTGGGGCGCATGCACTTTGAGTCGAGCCAGACCCACAAGCAGCGCTGGGACCGCAACGACAACGTAGCCCATGTCTTCCGCACTATTCACCCCGAGCGCCTCAGCCACCGCCACATACTCCTCGTCGACGACGTGGCCACCACCGGCGCCACCCTTTGCGCCTGTGCCCAGGAGATAGAGAAGGCGGGCGATGTTACCTTCTCCATCCTCACCTTGGGCTTTGTCAAGGCCTGACCAGCCACCGTCTCCGCTTCTGCGCCATCGGTCTGCAGAAGCGCCCCCATACTCTTACCTTATTATATAGTCATCTCTCTGCCGCCAAAATCATTATTTTTGGGTATTGTGCAGTCCTCTGAACCTCGCTAACTTTGTAGCGGTGATACAATCATCGACTACAGACTCATTATTATCAATTCAAAAACCAAGAAGATTATGAAGAAAACAGTGATTATCTACGGCTCAAGCACCGGCACCTGCGAGGAACTCGCCGGCAGAATAGGCGCCCGACTGGGGGTAGACGATGTCATCGGCGTCGGCGACCTCGACGACAGCGTCATAGCCTCCAACGACAACCTCATCCTGGGTACATCTACGTGGGGTGCCGGCGAGATGCAGGACGACTGGTACGACGGCGTGCGCACCCTCCGCGGTGCCGACCTCTCGGGCAAGACCGTGGCCCTCTTCGGCTGCGGCGACTCCGAGTCTTATCCCGACACCTTTGTGGGTGGTATGGGCGAACTCTACCAGGCTGTCGTCGGTGCCGGAGCCCACGTGGTGGGAGCGGTGCCTGTCGACGGCTACACCTTTGATGCCTCCGACGCCGTGGTCGACGGCCACTTTGTGGGCCTTGCCCTCGACGAGGTCAACGAGTCCGACAAGACCGACGCGCGCATCGACGCCTGGGCAGCCGCCATCACCCCCAGTCTCTGACCAGACCATCCCCGCTTCGCCATCCTCCACATTAAAAGTCACAATCATGCAGCAAACCACGCTATTACCCGTAGATATGAAGGTACTGATGAACCATATCTACGAATACAAGAAGGGAGTGCGCCGTATGGTGCTCTTCACGTTCAACAAGAAGTATGAGGAATTTGCCCGGCGCCGTCTGGAGAGCCAGCACATCCACTACATCATCCAGCCCGTGGGCAACGACCGCCTCAATCTTTACTTCGGGCGCGAGGAGTGTCTCAACGCCATACGCATGATGGTGACGCGCTCGCTCAATCTGCTCACCCCAGAAGAGGACTTCATGCTCGGCGCCATGCTGGGTTATGATATCTGCACCCAGTGTGAGCGCTACTGCGAGCGCAAGGGCCGCTGCGCGCAGGGCGATACCCATTGCGCTAAAGGCGATACCCTCTGCGCCCGTGGCGATGCCCTCCAGTCGTGTGGCTGATGCCTTGGCTGGCTCGTAACGTAAGTCACGAGGGCTCGTATCAATAGGCACGAGCCGCTGGAGGTCATCAGCAGATTGGTGGAGGTCATCAGCAGGTTGCTGGAGGTCATCATAATTCTGCTGGAGGTCATCAGCAGATTGGTGGAGATGGTTGCGGGATATACCACAAGAGAGAGCGTAAAGCCCGTCATGGGCATTACGCTCTCTCTCGTTGTTGTATTATGCTCTCTTGCCGCTGCCTTGCGTCCTATAGTCGCTGCCTTGCGCTCTTTTGTCGTCGCGGGCGCAGCGGCGGGCGGCTACTTGATTATTATCTTCTTGTCGCGGGTGATGTAGACACCGGGCTTGAGTCCGCTGAGCGACTCGCCGGGCTGTCTCACCATCACGCCGTTGAGGTCGTAGACGGCGTTGCGGCTGTCGGTGATGCTCACGGGTGGGGTGATGCCGGTGGCGCTGCCTATACCCAGTGATATGGGCGACGCCGAGCCGTTGTCGGCATGGAAATAGCCACGGAAGCGGGTGGTATAGACACTCGCGGCGGCGTCGACATAGTAGAACTTGTCGCTGCTGATGTAGTAGTTGCCGTCATCGGTGGCTATGGGATAGACGCTATAGGCGCCTATGAAGCTGTAGCCGTCCTTGCTGTCGGCAGGCACGCCCCGCTCGGGTGTCTGAGTAGTGGTGACGCCCAGGTCGTAGAGCATGGTGGGGTTCTCGTCATGGGCATACGCCGGGCTGTTGATCTTGGTGGGCTTGATGAGGTAGGGCGTGTTGGCCTCCATCGTGTTGACGGGGGCAAACATGAGTGTGGTGCCACTCACGCCAGTCATCTGTGCCACCAGGGTGCCCTGTCCGAACACTGCCTCTGGGTTGTCTACCGCGCAGGGCAGACAGATGGTGTTCCATGTGCCCTTATGGAATGAGCGGTAGAGGCTCACCTTAGCTGCCTCGACATCTTCGGGGGTGTAGTCGGCACCCTCGTTGAGCAGCACGTTGACGGGCGTCATGTCGCGATAGACCACCTCGACCTCGGTGGGCCCCTCGACGGTGAGGGTGTAGGGCGTCATCTCCTTAAGGGTACCGTTGATGCGATAGCCCACCAACCGGAAGTTGTCCTTTGCCCTGGCGTCGAGCACCAGCTTGGTGTTGTAGTCGTAGTAGCCGGTCGAGGCGTCGATGTCGCCCTCTGCGCTGTTGCAGTTTACATCGACCTTGTACGACTCGGCCTGGAATACCGCTGCGAAGTCCTTGGTGCTGCGCGCCTCGGTGGTGAACACCTCGTCGGTCGATACTATCTGGTCGTCGGCATTACTCTTCCAGTGTACAAACTTATATCCCGTGTTGGGCGTGGCGGTGAAGGTCATCGTGCGTCCATAGGGCGCCGTGCTGGCTATGGCTGCGGTGCCCGCCTTGAGCGGTGCCTTACGCGTGGTGACCTTGCGGCCCTCCTCGCCCTCGATGACGCAGTCTACGTTGCCACACTCGGGCAGCGGCAGCACCTTGACATTGAAGTGCACCAGACCGTCCTTGAAGAGCATCCATCTCACCTGCTTGCCCTCGGCCCCCATGAAGCCTTCGGCATCGCGTATGTTCTCGCTCTTGACCTGCAGCGCGTAGAAGCCGTTGTCGGTGAGGGCTGCGGTGTTGATCTTGAACTCGCGCTTGTTGTCGGCGGTGGCTGGGGTGATGGGCAGCGCTGTGGTCTGGGGCTTGCCCTCGAGTCGCAGCACGATGTCGTCGCGGGTGAAGGTCTGGGTGTCTATGTCCTTGTTGAACTTGACCGTAAGCTCGGTGATGGGTTTTTCGGCTATCTGGTCGTCTTCGGGCACGGTCTCGATGCTTACCACATCGAGTCGCAGCTCGGGCATCGGCTCAAACTCCACTATGTACTTCACTGCACCGGGTCCGCTGCTCAGGTCGGCTATGTGCAGACGGTAGTCGAGCAGCGGGTCTATGCCGTCCTGCAGCGTGTAGTCGGTGGTCCAGAAGTTGTCGGAATCGAGGGTCTCGCCCGTGGTCTCGTTCTTGATGCTCAGTATCTTGGCATACTTGCCCGCCGGGTTGGCCACCGAGGTGTAGAACCACTGCCTCTGCGCCACATCGACGGTGATGCGGTACTTGCTGTCGCCGAGCGCCTCTATCCTGGTGGCATCGCGCAGCGCCACGAGGTCTTCGTCGGTGCCGTTGGCGAAGTAGATATGGTCTGGGTCGTCGAACGCGTCGGGATAGTCGTTGGTTATCCATGCGCGGTAGGTCTTCTCGCCTATTCTGGCATTGATGCTGTGTATCAGCTCGTGTATGGATACGCGGTCAAGGAGCGAGAGGTCGGGGTTGCCATAGTCTGTGACGTGGGTCACGCTCACATCGTACTGGGTGAAGTGGCCGAGCAGCGACGAGGTGAGTTCCCATGTGGCATACGACGCCTCGCCCGCCTTGATGGTGCCAAACTGTGTGGCGACATCGCTGGAGAGCGCCATGGTCTTCTCGCCTCCGTTGAGGCTCGAGCTGAGTATGGCAAAGTCTATCATGAGTCCCTTCTGGTTGTCCACGATTTGTGGCTGCTGGGTAATCATGCGCACGTTGTTGGCGTCGCCGTTGCCCTTGTTGTGTATGAGCACGGAGAACTCGGCTGGCACCACGGGCTCTATGACATCCTCGGTAAGCGGGTTGTCGCCATAGATGTCGCGCTGCATGAAATACGTGAGGTCGAGGTCGGGCGATGGCTTCACCTGCAGGCTCACGGGGAAGAGCGAGCGGGTCTGGTCGGTGGCGCCGTCGTTGAATGCGAGCGTTCCGCCAAAGCTGTAGGTAGTCACATTCTCGGGTGCGGCATACTTGGTGGGTATGAAGAGGAATGTGGCTACACCCTTCTTGCCTGCGGGGAGGGTCCACTCGCCGTCCTTTTCGCCTCCGAAGCCTTCTATCTTCTCTACCTGTATCTCCATCTCGTGTCGGGTGGCTATGGCTCCGGTCTCCATGTTGGTGGCGTTGACATTGACCATGATGTGGCTCATGTCAGAGTTGGAGCCGTTGTCGATGGTCAGCGTGCCCCGGAATGCCTGTCGGGTGAGCACCAGCTTCTGCTTGATTTCGAGTTTCACCTCGGCGCAGGTGTTCTGCGAGGCAGTCTCCTGGTAGAGCAGCCAGTCCTTGCGGGCGCTGTTCATCAGGTCGTCGAGGGTGGCAAAGCCCATGTCGACCATCTGTGCCACGATGTCGTCTCTCTCTCGTACTATGCGGGCGAGCTTGTCTTCGTCGGGATGGTTGTCGCTGTCGTAGTCCATGCCTTCGAGCTTGCGCCACTTGTTGCGGATGCGCTCCACATAACTGCGCAGCGAGAAGTCGGCCACGTTGGCGCGCTTGTTGGGCATGAGCGAGGTGAGGTAGGCGCCCAGTCCCTGCGACTTGTCGTCGACGGTGGTGGTGGCGGGGATAGTGTTGAGGTCAAAGTCCCAGAGGTCGCCGTCGGCCTGCATCTTCTTCAGGGCGAAGTCGATGTCGGCGAGTGCGCTCACGAGTTCGTCGTAGAAGCCCTCGGTGGCGAGCGCCTCGCGGGCACCAGTGAGCTCGGCATTGTAGTTGAAGAACGACTCATAGTAACGCCAGTACATCACCTGCTTTCTGCCCGACGACTCGAGCAGGGCGGGCAGCACGGTGGGCTTGGAGTCGTCGTCGGCAGAAGCCTTTGCCATCGGCGCCTTGTCGGGGTCGAAGGGCTTGATCAGACACGACAGCTTGCCGGCAGGGCCGAGCGCCATGCTTACACCCCACTGCACGAGCTCATTGCCACAACCCTTGGCACCCTGGACGCCGTCCCATGAACCTTGGGCTACCATGATGCCGCTGGTGGCACAGGGCAGCCATGCCACGGGGTCTACGCATACGCAGTTGCAGACCTCGCACATGAGCGTGATGACGGCTTTTGCCACAGCCTCGCCACCGGGATTGATGGTGACGGTGGCATTGTGGCCGGGGCCGCCCGGTCCGCCTGGGCGTCCCATCTGCGTGGGTGGAGTCCATTCTACGCCTTCGTTGGTGGTGTTCTTACAGTCGCTGTCGTTGCCGTAAGCCCACTGGATGGGCTTCTCCAGATACGAGTACTTGCTTCCGGCGCCGCAGGGCCACTTGTAGTCGGTGCCCATCTTGCCCTTGCAGTTCTTCTCCGACGACGAGGCGCGTCGTGGCATCAGTCGCTTCACGTGGGGCGCAAACTGCGGGTTGTCGAAGTCTTCGGTGTGCATCACCAGGACGGGTATCACGTAGCTCTGTTCGGGCGCCAGGGTCAGTCCGGTGTGCTCGACCATCGGCATGAAGGTAAACCCGTGGGCGGTGGGGGGATAGTAGTTTACATCCTGGGCGGCTATGAGTCCGCGGTTGCGCAGCACCACGTTCATGAGCGTGGTGGTGCCGGGCTGGATGTCCTTCAGGATGAGCATGTCGGGCGCGGTGATGTCTACCACGGGCACCGGCACGTAGGTCTCAAAGGTCACCTTGGTCACCACCTCGTACTCGTCTTCCACCTCGGTCTCCTCGACATCCCAGTTGACGGTGATGGCCTGATAGCTGATGGTGGCGAGATGGGTGGTCACATCGCCGGGGCTTACCAGCACGTTCTGGCTGTAGGAGTCGTGCTTCTCGGCGGTCACATTGAGATGATAATATCCCTCGTTGAGATGCTCGAAGAGCACGTAGCCGTCGTCGCCAGTCACATCGCTCATCACCAGCGCGCCAGTGTTGTAGTCGGTGAGTCTGACGGTGGCTCCGCTCACATAGGGCCGCTCTCCGTTCTTGTTGCCGTAGATGGTGTTTTCGTCCTGTACACGCACCTTGAGGCTGCCCTTGTCTTCGCTTACCACCTTGACATTGAAGAAGACCTGCTTGCCGTCTCCCTTCTCGCAGTTGATGGCTATGCTGCCCTTCTGGATGATGTTGACATCGAAGTCGGCGGCATTGAACCTCAGCATCACCGTGGCGCTGTCGCCGGTGGCCATCGACGGCATGGTGGCGGGTGTGGCGAGGCTGATGAACTTAGACAGAGCCTTGGGCAGGTCTACGGTAATCTTGCCCGTAGGCGCCAGTCCGGTATTGGTGATGACGAGCGGGTAGAGTCGGGTCTTGTTCTTGGTCACCGTGGTGTTGATGCTGTTGGTCTCGACCACCAGCGTGGGCGTGTGCTCATTGGTGTAGTTGTAGGTGGTCACATCGAGGCGTGCGCCCTCATCGGTGGTGATGGCGAAGACCAGCTTGTCCCAGTCCTTGGTCTTGGACAGCGCCGTGGAGAGCAGGGTATAGGTAATCTCGGCGGTGCCGTTGCCCGGCAATACAGCCACCGTGCTGAAGCTGACGGTGTAGGCTCCGGCATCGGCACAGGCCACGCGGACATTGTGCAGGTCGAGGTCGGACATGTTCTTCAGCTGGATTTTGCCCACAAAGGGCTCGCCCACGAAGAGCTTGTTGGTGATATAGTCGGTGGTGGTACGGCTGAAGCCATAGACCTTGAAGTTGCCCTTCTCGGTGGCGAGGTTCTCGCCGGGGGTGCATACGCCGAAGCCGAACTCTCCGCCCATGCCCGCGGGTATGGTATAGTCGATGGAGAAGTTGCCGGCGGCGTCGCTCACGGCTGCCAGTCGGGTGCGCGAACGTGCGTAGACGATGTAGGGCTCTACCTCTATGCCGGCAGCGGCTGTGCCGTCGGTGCGCTTGACACTACCGGTGAGCACCACCTTGTCGCCGAAGAGATACTTGTCCTTGGCTGCGGCGATGGTGAAGGTATAGGCAGCCACCACCTTGACGTCTATCGTGCTGCTGTTGTTCATCGTCTGGAGCTCGGTCACTTTGCCGTCGGGGTTGATGTGGGCTGTCACGCGGTAGGTTCCGGGCACAGCGGGTGCCTTGACCTCTGCCCACGTGTCATAGGTCTGTCCCGGGGTGATGGGCTTGTCGGTCTGCAGGGTCGTGGTGGCGTCGGCCAGAGTCACGGTGATGGGTGTGGACTGAGGCATGGCTATGGCGCCCACGTTCTTGATGTGGAGCATCACCTTGACCTGTGAGCCAGCCTCGACACCGGCTGCCACTTCGGGCTTCTGCATCTCGGCGTCGGGCAGCGTCTGGTCGGAGATGAGCAGCCACACGGTGCCGGGGCTATAGCCCTCGCTGCTCGCCATGACCGAGATGGTGCGGTTGCCCTCGGTGGTCGAGTTGCTCAGCGCCACAAACGGGGTGGTGACGCTCTCCTTGCCGGCGGGTATGGTGACGGTCTGGGCAAAGTCGAGGTCGTTGCCCTTGGCAGAGAGCGCCACGGTGAGCGGCTGGGAGGTGTCGTCGTTGCGGCTTATGGTGAGCTGTGCGCCGGTGGCGTCGCCCTCGAGAATGGTGGTCTTGTCTGAGGTGATGTTCAGCGTGGGACCGTCATTGTCGGTGATGGTGATGGTCTCTGTCACGGTGGTCTGCTTGTTGCCTATGGCCGAGCAGCCACAGTCGGTGATGTAGACGGCAGCGGTAAACTTGACCGTGCGTGTGCCGTCGACCTTCTGGTTGTCCTTGACGCCGATGGGGAAGGTCACCTCTTCCACGCCCTCGTTCATGGTGATGGTCTGGGTGTAGTAGAGTTCGTTGTTGCTGTCGTCGCTCAGTTTCAGCGTAATCTTGCTGTTCACCGCGCTGTTGCGGGTTATGGTGGCGTAGACGGCATTGTATCCCGCCGCCTCGCTTACCGTGGTGGGCTGCAGCGTCATGCTGATGGCTGGCACGTCGTCGTCGTGGAGGATGAAGAGCGTGCTGGCCGTGAGATGGTGGTCGGCAGAGGCGATAATCTTGATGGTCTCGTCGTTGGCAGGCAGATTGTCCTGGACGATGGGAATGTCTATCACCGCCTCGGTGGCACCGGCGGGGAAGGTGAAGGTCTGTGGCAGTCGGAAGCGGCGTGGCTTCTCTATGCTCAGACTCACGGTCAGTTCCTCGCCCTCGATACGATAGGGCACGCTCACTCTGAGCTTGATGGACTCGCCCTCGTTGTACTCGCTCTTGTCGAGCTGCAGGCTGAGGGGAAGCAACTCGTTGTCCTCGATGTCGAAGCTGACAGCCACGTCGGCGGGATAGCCGTGGGCCTTGGTCACCGTCACGCTGGCAGCCTTGTAGGAATTGACGTAGTCATTGTCGGGTACCGTCACGTCGAAGGTGGCCGTAGACTGTCCGGCTCTTATCGTCACCTGGGTAGTCACGCTCACGTGGTCGGGCAGCGAGGTGGCCACGCTGTAGGTCTCGTCGGTAGCGCGGTTACCACTGCGCTTCAGCTGGAGACGCATGCTCTGGCCTTCCTTCAACCGGGTGGCTGGGGCGGTCAGGAAGAGCAGCTTCCCGACCGTTGCCTTGCCTCCGATGGCGGTGTTGTTGAGCCTGTCGGTGGCATACTCTCCCGTGTTGCTGTTGGGCTCGACCACCACCTTGGCAGCCACTTCACCGTCGACACCCACCGTCTGTGAGAGCACAAACTCGGCGCTGCGCGCGGTGTGTCCGCCCTGCAGCATGGTGTTGTTGAAGTACACATTGCCAATGTATACAGCCTCCTCGGTCTCGGTGTTGACGAGGTAAACCTTCTCGGTCCATCCGCTGCGCGTGTCGGCATTGCCCACGTTGCTCACCTTCCAGCTGACGATGATCCTCTCGCCCGGCGTGAGCGTGGTCTGCCTGATGGCCACATCGCTCACTTCGAGGTCGGGGCTCGGCGCGCGCTGGATGGTATAACTACCATTGGTAGAGCCAGTCTGGATATTGTCGCCGTTGCGGTTGGTTATCACCACATCGCTCAGCGTGATGGCGTGGACGCTCTCGGGGTTGAGCCCCGTGGGCACCGTCATGGGGAAGTTGAGCAGCACGCCGCCGCTTCCGGCGATGGGCTTGTTGCTCATATTCACGATTACCACCCTGTAGCGGTTGCTGCCCATGCCCCTCACCGATACGGTGTGGCCGTTGGTGTTGCGGTTGGTCAGCGTGGGCTGCTTGCCCGAGGTCTTGGCGAAGGGCAGCTGCAGGTCGAACTGCAGTGCCACCACGTCCTCGTTGTTGTCCATGCTTATGGGTATCATCACATCCTTGCCCTGTCCGCCCGTGAGGTGGGCCACAGAGATGGTGTTCTGTGCCTTGGCGCCTAAGGTCATGGCCATCAGCAACAGCAGGATATATATTGCTTTTTCTTTCATCTTCATGGTCTTCAGTTTCACTTACAAATCATTTTCTTTCCGTTCACGATATAAATGCCGTGGCCTTGGGTCTGCTCGAGCTTGCGGCCCTGGATGTCGTAGAGTTTGCGGTCGTGGCTGTCGGCATCGATGGTGTCTATGCCGGTGGCGGTACCGTCGGTTATCTCGACTCCTATGGGTTGAGCCTCAGTGTCGGCAGCCGCTACGCGGGCGACACGTGCCGGGCGGGTGGTCCTGAGCAGACAGCGGTGTCCGCTCATGCTGTCGCCCGTGGGGCTGATGATGACTATGCGCACTCCGTCGCGGGTGTTGCGGGTCACCATCTGGTAGCGCATCGAGCCGAGTGCCAGTTTGACATCGGTGGCAGCGACACCCTTGAGCGTGATGTCGATGGCGCCCACATTGTCGG
Source organism: Prevotella sp. P4-67 (assembly GCF_002251325.1). Taxonomy (NCBI): domain Bacteria; kingdom Pseudomonadati; phylum Bacteroidota; class Bacteroidia; order Bacteroidales; family Prevotellaceae; genus Prevotella; species Prevotella sp. P4-67. Next base: position 45,532 of record NZ_NPJL01000009.1, on the reverse strand, counting down.
CGGCATCTATCCACAGCTCGCCGTCGGCCATAGCCAGCCTGTTGGCGGTAGCCGCTCCGCGAGCCTTGATGCGTGACATGCGCACAGCCATAGCCTCGCTGCTCTCTTCGGTGCCTATAAACAGGTTGATGGTAGCCACCACGTCCTGCACATTGATAGAGTTGCTGGCGTAGGTGTCGGCAGCCATGAAGTTGAATGAGCCACTCTGCGTACCCATAATATAGTTGAGCGTATGCTGGGCATCGAGTACATCGATGCCGCCGTCGGCATTGGCGTCGCCCTTGGCCCAAGCCAGCGTCGCCCTCATGCGGGTTCCGGCCGCCGGACAGTACTGCGGGCGTACGACAAACTCGGTGCCGCTCGGCTGGCGGTAGTCTCCGCCCAAGTCGTAGCGGTAAGCGCCGTCGCGGTAGACCATCTCGCCCACATAGTTCTCGCCCTTCACGGTGTAGAAGCGCAGCGTGGGACGGCCGTTGAAGTGCTGCCCGGCGTGGCTGTATGCCAACAGCGAGTTGAGAGTCACCCCCGCGCCCTGGTCACCTACGGTCCACGCCTGTAGAGGTATGGTCTGCAGGCTCTTGCCTTCGTTCTGATAACTCAGGTCGACCGATGTGATGGTGGCGGGAAGCAGGTCGGTGATTTCCGTAATCTGGTTGTAGCTCAGGTCGAGCCTCTCCAGCTTGGGCAACTGCCGGCAGAAGGTAGCTACGTTGCCCCTCAGACTGTTGCGACTCAGGTTGAGAGAGGTGAGATGGTTCATCTGGAAACCCTCTACGGGCAGTTCGCCCTGGAGGTTGTTGTTGCTGAGACTGATGGAGGTGACGTGGCCCTCGGTGTCGAAGGTCACGCCGGGCCAGCCCGTCGCTGTTATCGCACTGGAGTTTATCTTCCATGTCTTTATCCATACCTCGCCGTTGGTGGCTTGCCATAGTTTCTTCAACGCCAGATAGTCGGCGTCGGCGATATAACGGTCTACGATGGTCACGGGGTCGGCATCCATACAGTTGTTGCTGCGGTTGTTCTCTCTCTCACCCGAGTGGACATTGGCGTAGACATTGTAGTAGGCGGTGCCCACCGATGCCTCGGGGCTTCTCACCGTGAATGTGACTTCGTATTCGCCTCCTGGCTCCACCGTGCCGTAGTGGGTCTGATAAGCCACATCCTTGATGCCCGAGAAGTCGGCATTGGGGCTGTAGTGCACTGCGTCGTTCCACGAACTGGTGGTGGCGCCGCGACCCACATTGCGTATCACGGCCTTGATGGTGAAGTCGGTATTGGCTTTGACCTCCTCGGGCACCGTGATTGATACCACTTCGAGGTCGGCGAGATACCTGATGTTGAGCGTGCGTCTCTCGCTGTCTACGGTCTCACCACATTCGCCGTGGGCGGTGACGTACCACTCATACGTGGCACCCTCTGCCACATCGAGCGAGATGGCGGTGCCGGTGGTACGTTTGACTACCTCGTCGTCGGTGATGTCGGTGCGAATCAGGTGGATGGTATAGCCCTCGACGCCTGCACCCATGTCGGTCCAGGTAAAGTAGACAGGCGCAAAGTTTCTCAGCGCGTTGTTGTCGGGCACGCCGAGAGAGAGCTTGCGACCCGTGATGACGGGCTTCACGTACACCTTATATATATATGTATATATGGGCGTGCCGTCGAGGGTCACCTCTACGTGGTAGGTCACGAGGTCTTTGGCGGTGCCCTTGTTGGTGAGCGTCATGGCGGGCAGATTGCCGGTGCCTATGGCCTGATAGCCCTCGACCTGGCAACCCTCTGCCACGCTGGCAGTCCACTTTACCTTTACCTTGTCGCTGGTGCTGATAGAGGTGAATGTCTCGGGCTGGGTCTGAGTGCCCGAACAGATGGTCTGACTGCTGTATCGGTCTATCTCCGAGGCCAGGATGACGGCACCGTTGATAGCCATGTCGGCATTGACACCCTCCAGATGAGGCAGCAGCGCCATGAGCTGTTGCAGACGGGCCTGGTTGGAACCCGCGCTGAAGTTGATGGTAATCTTGCGTTGGGCTTCGTTGCAGAAGGTCATCTTGACCTTGGCGGCAGCCAGCTTGTCGGCAAGCGTCTTGACGAGAGCCAGCGTGGCGGCATCGGTCGCGTCGAGCGTGTGGTCCTTGGCGCCAGCCACGCGGATGCTGATGGCGCCGTCGGGAGTACACTGTGACAGCAGGCTGAACGCCTCGTGGAGCGAGGTGAAGTTGCGCGCACCCACCGCCGTGGCGTCCAGTGTGTAGTCGCCATTGGCTGTCCACGTGTTGGCGGGGTTTATCACGATGGTCTGCTCTGCCTCGGCGGTCTTGATGACGCCTCGGGCGGTGAGCTTGACCGTGTAGCTGCCAGCCTCGGCATAGATGTGCATGGGGTTGCGCTCGGTGCTGGTGGTGCCGTCGCCGAAGTCCCACGCGAAGCTGCGTGCATTGTCGGTACTCAGGTTGGTAAACTGGGCGCGGTTCATGTAGCGGTCTACGGAGAACTGTGCCTGCAGGTCGCCCTCCTCGAGGGTGACGACGCTTATCTTGCCAGGACGAGAACTGAAGGTGACGGCATTGTCGTTGGCATTGATGGCGCTGATGTCGGCAAAGCTCACGTCGTAGACGCCGTCTTCGATGGCACTGAGGGTGGTCACGGGGATGCGCACCACGGCTCCGTTGCTCTCGCTTATCTGTGTGCCTCCGCTGATGTTGACCGTGAGCCGCTGGCCGTCCTGACTGGCTGTCACGCTATACGCCGAGGTGCGCAGCGTGGTCTCTATCCGTGAGGCGTCGGCCTGGATGTTGTCGGGCAATACCAGCGTGAAGGTGAGCTGCTTGATGCCGAAGGTGTTCTCCATATAGACAGGCATCAGGGTGGTCTCGCCACGGTAGATGGAGGTCGATGTGGCGTAGAGCGCGAAGTGGTGGTTCTTGTCGGTCGATGGGTCTGCGGGCGACGGAGGCTGATAGACATAGTGTGCCACCAGCCTGATGTCTTCGGTGCCCATCCAGGCGCCATAGCCGTTGGTCGTGCCGACCACCTCGCCGTCCTGGGTCCAGTTTTTCAGTACGTAGTTGTTGTTGTTATACGCCGAGATGCTGAACCAGCTGCCTTCCGACACCTGGAAACTCTTGCTCTGCGAGAACGAAGCAGCCGATGCCGGCTCGGCAGAGAAGTGTACCCAGTGGCGGGGCTTGGTCTCCGAAGGCTCGCCGGGGCTGCCGGGGGTGAAGCGGTAACGGGCGGTGAGAGTCTCGTCGTTGGCGGTCACGGTGTACTGCATCTTGCGCTCGCGGCTCACCTCGTCGCCGGCGCTGTTGGTCCAGTTGACGAAGGTGAAGTTGGAGTAGGTGCCAGCTTCGAGATGCACGATAGTGCCCTCCTTATACTCGCTGGTGCTCTCCTTGTTTACCGTCGAGGGGTCGTAGGCTATGGTGAGGCGGCTGGTAGCCACGCGCTCATAGTGGGCGGTGAGGGTCTCGTGGGCATTGGTCGTGGTGTAGGTAAACCTTGACCAGTCGCTCACGGGTTGGTCTTTGCTGTCGGTCCAGCCTCTGAACTGCCAGCACTCGGCGGTGGCGGTGGCAGAGACCGTCACCCGGGAGTTGACCGTATAGTGTCCGCTGCCCGAGGTGGTAGCCGCCTCGGCAGGCACAGCCTTGACGCTGAGCTTGTAGCGCGACGAGGGCTCGGCGGGGCTGTCGGGGTTCCATCCCTGACCACGCGCCCACAGACACATCATGAGCGCTACGATGGTCAGTATATATCTTGTAGTCCTCATCTTACTTCACGATTTTCTTGTGGTTCTGGATATAGATGCCCTTGGGGGCGGTAGTGCTCACGCGGATGCCGTCGAGCGTATAGATGGCACCGTCGGTCTGGGCGCCGGGCTTGATGGCGTCGATGCCGGTGGTGGTAGTGTCGAAACCTATGGTGAAGCGGTTGTCTTCCACGCCTTCATCGGCGGCGAAGGTGTAGGGCAGTTCGACCTCTACGCCGTAGTCGTAGAGGCGGGCGCGCACGTCGTTGCGGGGCATGGTGATGGTGTAGGTGCCGCTATGGGCAATCTGCACACCCACCTTGACGCTGCCGCTCTGGTGGGCTCCCTCGTTGATGGCATAGATGTCGCCGGCAGCGTGGGTGTAGATTTGCGGCGTGGTGCCGTCGGCCATCATCTTGGTGGCGTCGTTGTCGGCACAGAAGTCATCTGAGGCTGCATGATTGACCACCACGCGGGTGAGGTCGGTGGTGCTGCCGTCGGTGATGGCCAGTTCTACGAAGTGGCGGCTTGCCACTACGGGCGTCATGCGTGGTGCGGCGGCAGAGCGGTCTATCGTCTTGGTAGCTTGGCGGCCGTCGGTGCGGAAGGTGAGTTCGCTGATGAGCGTGGGCTTCTGCACGAAGAATGCCTGGAAGGGGCGCAGCGCCACCTGGTCGTCGGCCACACTCTTGGCGGTGAAGGTGCGGTTGTCGGTGTCCCACAGGGTGATGGGGGCGGTATAGTCCATGTAGTAGATGTCAAAGAATGAGGGGTAGGGATTGCCCACGAGGTTCCAGTTGGCGTCGTTGCTCACCGACGAAGCATGCTCCTGCAGCGTCAGCGTCACGTCGTGGCTCTTGAAGATGTGGTTGCGGGTGTCGTCGCTGGCGGTAAACTGGCACCAGCTGTCGTCGCTGGCGCAGAAGATGTAGCCCTGGCCCTCGCGGAGGATGGCGTCGTCGGCCACGTCCTTCCAGTTGTTGCCGGCACCGTTCTGGGCGCGGCTCTCCGCATCGTAGTAGCGCACGGCCACAGCACCCTTAGAGATGATTATGTCGCTACGCTTCACGTCGAAGGGCATGGTGATGTAGTACCAGTAGTTGTTGGCCAGATAGTGGTTGACCTTGACCGAGGCTGCCGTCATCTGGTTGCAGCGGCTTATCGTCACGGGGCAGTTGTCGCTTATGTTTGCCCAGTGGTAATAGTTGCCCAGCGACTGGGGATTGTTGCCATTGACGATGAGTATGCCCTTGATGGGATAAGAGCCGCCCTGGTAGTTCATCGTGATGTCGGGGTTGCCAGGGATGCGCGAGTTGGTGCTCAGCTCGAGCTTGCCGTAGAGGTCTATATAGCCAGCCGGGTTGGGGTTGCTGTCTACCGAGGTAAACTGGCTCCAGTAGCTGTGCTGCTTGTAGCTGATCATGGCGTAGTCGGGCACATAGAGCGTCACGCCCGAGAGGCTGTAGAATGGTGAGCTGTTGGTCGATGGGGGAGCCGGAGCGGCAAGGTAGACGCGCTTGAGCTTGCCAGAGCTGCTATAGAAACAGCTGTTGCCCAGTTCGCGTATAGAGCTGCCCATCACCACTTCTTCCAGGCTCGAGCAACTGCTGAATGCATCGCTTGGGATGTAGGTTATCTTGTCGCCCATCTTCACCGTGGTAAGCGAAGAGCAGCCGTTGAAACAATACGACGACATAGAACTGATTTTGGGCAGCTCTACGCTCTTCAGGGCTTGGCAGTTTCTGAAAGCATAGCTTCCCAGGTCGGTGATATCGGCAAAGTTGAATGATTGCAGCGTCTTTGCGCCTTCAAAGGCATTGCTCTTGACCTCACCGGGCTGCAGGTCGCTGGCGGTCTCCAAGGCTTCACAGTATTTGAAACAATCGCCATAGATGGTTCTGACATTGACACCACCAGTGACGGTCTTGAGCGCTTCGCAGTTGTAGAAGCTGCCGATGTTGAGAGAGGTGAGGCCTGTGCCCAACTTGGCGGTGATGAGTTTTTTGTTGTCTCTGAATACATGTGTATCCATAGAGGTCACATTGTCGGGTATCTCTACCTCGGTGATGTTGTTGAATGCGAAGGCTTCTTTGCCTATTGTCTCCAGCGTGGTAGGCAGTGTGAGCTTGCCGGTAATGGGGCGGCGGTAGAAAGCCTCCTTGCCGATGGTCTTGAGGCAGGTAGGCAGGTCGACAAACCGCAGCGACGAACTGCTGAAGGCATTGTCGGGGATGTCGGTTATCTGCGCATTGGTGAGGTCAATGCATTTGAGCCCCGTCATGTTTTTGATGGAGCTCCAGTCGTCGGCATTGAGCTTGCCCGAGAGCCTCAGAAACTGCATCTCGGGGAGCGTGTTGACCAGATTGAGTGCCTCTACGCCCAGGGTGCCTGGTGCGGCGAGGTCTATGGTCATCATCTGGCTCTCGGCAGTGTAGAGTGCGATGTCGCTCACGGTCATTACCTGAGTGTAGCTGCTGTGGTTGCTGAGATGCTTGTGGGTAAAGGTGATGGTATGTTCTCCCTCGTCCAGAATGAAATAATGGGTGTAGTACGACTTGGTCGTATAACTGGAATAATTACTGTACAGGGTGTTGTCGTCGAAGGTCACAATCTTGCGGTCATACTCTCCATAGGGGTAGAAGTCGGCAGTGAAGCCGTAGGAGAATATGGTGCGTCCGGTAGCGCGAAACTTGATGGTGAAGGTCTGCGATGTGGTATTAGACGACTTGCCCACGGTGCTTGTCGCCACTCCGTCGGCTATGGCCCAGGGGTTGTTGGCATCGTTGGTCACTTCGGTCAGCTCGATGCCATCACTCTTGGTGATGATGGTGCGCAGCTCTTCGTCTATGGCTGCCATGGCACTGTTGAGCCCAGTCAGGATGAGGGCTACGGTGAGTAGGAGAGTTTTTTTCATATTGGTAAGGGTTAAGTTAATAATCAGTGTTGTCGGTATCCCAGAGATAGGTGCCTGAGTGCATGGGTGGGTTGCCACTGTCGCTTGCACTGCCACCGTTGCCGATGGAGCTTCCACCGGGACCGCTGACGGTGCCAGAAGTCACATTCATCAGCCGGGTGGAAACGCGTATGAGTTCCGCCACGGGCTTCACATAGTAGGTTTTCATCTTTTTCATTGTTATATCGGTTTAAGTGATTATCTCGCAAGTTATAATAATTCTCTCCAGACTGCAGGCCAAGGTAGGGGCGGGGCAGGATAGATGGATAGTCTGCTGCAAATATACCTATTAAAGATGTGACCGGCCATAAAAAATCGCAACATAAATTGGTATGAATCGGACATTCGCTGGTATAAATCGGACATTTTGGGAAAAATCACGATGAAATGGGCGTTTTTTGATAGTACAGGGTTGGCGAAACCGAGGAAGCATAAGCGCGCCGCGGCTGCCCACAGGGAGCGCACGGGATGGCGGAGAGCGGCGGCGAAGACTATCGATGCGGGTAGCCCACGGGGCATACAGCGCCGCCGGAAGCACCGTGGGCGGCTCGTAACAGAAGGCACGAGCCTGCGTATCGGAAGGCACGAGCCCGCGTATCAAATGTCACGTGGTCACGTATCATAAGTCACGAGCCCCGCCAGATGGTCGCGGCGCCGCCGAAGGTGGCGAGTGGCAGAACAAAAACGGCAGCAGTGACACGTGTCGACTGCTGCCGTAGGGGTAGGGGAAAAGAGAGTGGCGGTGGGGGCACCGTGGGCGAGGTCAGCTGAGGCTCTCGCGATACCAGTCGTAGAGTCGGCGCACGCCGTCTTCTATCTCCACCTTGTGGGTCCAGCCCAGCGAGTGGAGTTTGGTCACGTCGATGAGCTTGCGCATGGTGCCGTCGGGACGGGAGGCGTCGAAGTCTATGGTGCCTTCAAATCCCACTGCCTCGGCCACAAGATGGGCAAGCTGGCGGATGGTGAGCTCCTTGCCCGTGCCCACATTGATGTGGCAGTTGCGTATCTCGCCCAGTTCGGGGATGGCTCCGCCGCGACCCTCGGAGTTGTTGCGGTCTACGCGGCCGTCGGTCTTGGCGCCATAGAACACGGAGCTGTAGCGGTCTATGCCTATGATGTCGCTGAAGTCGACATGGAGCAGCACGTGGACGCTGGCGTCGGCCATGTCTTCGCTCCAGAGAAACTCGCGCAAGGGTGAGCCTGTGCCCCAGAGCACCACGCGGTTGTCGTAGATGCCGTAGTAGGCGAGCGCACGGAGAATGCGGTCGGGCTGGCTGTGGCCGTCTACGTTGCCCTCGCCGATGATGTCGCGCAGGGCGTCGGTGGGGTTGATGGGGCGCTTGTCCATATCGCGTGCTATGCTGTGCCAGTCGCCCTCGTGGATGAGCTTGGCGAGGTAGACCTTACGCATCATGGCTGGCATGACATGCGAATTTTCGAGGTGGAAGTTGTCGTTGGGTCCATAGAGGTTGGTGGGCATCACAGCGATGAAGTTGGTGCCATACTGGAGATTGTAGGACTCGCACATCTTGAGTCCGGCTATCTTGGCGATGGCATACTCCTCGTTGGTGTACTCCAGGGGCGAGGTGAGCAGGCAGTCCTCGCGCATGGGCTGGGGTGCCTGCTTGGGGTAGATGCAGGTAGAGCCGAGGAAGAGCAGCTTCTTCACGCCGTGGGTGTAGGCGTTTTCTATCACGTTGCACTGCATCTTCATGTTCTGCATGATGAAGTCGGCGCGGTAGAGCGAGTTGGCCATGATGCCGCCCACAAAGGCTGCGGCGAGTACCACGGCGTCGGGGCGCTCCTGGTCGAAGAAGTCCTTGACAGCCTGCTGGTCGGTGAGGTCGAGCTCGCTGTGGGTGCGGCCCACCAGATTGTGGTAGCCGCGCGACTGGAGATTGTTCCAGATGGCCGAGCCCACGAGTCCGCGGTGCCCGGCGATGTATATCTTGGCGTTCTTAGAGAGTGTCATCGGTGTGTTATTTTACAATTCCCTTTTCCAGATATTCGGCGAGGTTCATGCGCACCTTGGCGGCGGCACCTTCAGAGGCAACCTTGGCCATATCGTGCTCTACCATGATGCGTACCAGTTCCTCGAAAGGCGTGGTGTTGGGGTTCCAGCCCAGTCGGGCGCGTGCCTTGGTGGGGTCGCCCCAGAGGTTGACCACGTCGGTGGGACGGTAGAAGTCGGGCGACACCTCGACGAGGGTCTTGCCCACGAGAGTCTCGGGTCCGCTCACGCAGATGCCCTTCTCGTTCTCGTCCTTGCCCTCCCACTTGAGCTCGATGCCGACATAGTGGAACGCCAGCTCGGCAAACTCGCGCACGCTGTGCTGGACGCCGGTGGCGATGACATAGTCTTCGGGCTTGGAGGCCTGGAGGATGAGCCACATGCACTCCACGTAGTCCTTGGCGTAGCCCCAGTCGCGCAGCGAGTCGAGGTTGCCCAGATAGAGCTTGTCCTGCAGTCCCTGGGCAATGCGTGCTGCGGCGAGGGTAATCTTGCGCGTCACGAAAGTCTCGCCTCGGCGCTCGCTCTCGTGGTTGAAGAGGATGCCGTTGCAGCAGAACATGTTGTAGGCGTCACGATATTCCTTGATAATCCAGTATCCGTAGAGTTTGGCGACGGCATAGGGGCTGAAGGGGTGGAAGGGCGTGTTCTCATTCTGAGGCACTTCCTCTACCTTGCCGTAGAGCTCGGATGTCGAGGCCTGGTATATCTTGCACGACTGGGCGAGTCCCACCTTGCGCACGGCTTCGATGATGCGCAGCACGCCCACGGCGTCTACATCGGCGGTGAACTCGGGTGAGTCGAAGCTCACCTGTACATGGCTCTGTGCTGCCAGGTTGTATATCTCAGTAGGGCGCACGTCTGCCACTACGCCCACGATAGACATGGAGTCGCCTAGGTCGGCATAATGGAGGTGGAAATGGGGCCGTCCTTCAAGGTGGGCTATGCGTTCACGATGGTCTACCGACGAGCGGCGGATGATGCCGTGCACGTCATAACCTTTGTCCAGCAGGAGTTCTGCCAGATACGAACCGTCTTGTCCTGTAACGCCCGTGATGAGGGCAATGTTCTGTTTGCTCATAATTACAATGTATTATTAGTTTGTTATTCCGTAGTCTCGGATGATTGCCTCCGCCGCGTCAGTGGCTTCGGCTGCGGGGTTGGGGTGCTTGGCTGTTGGGTTGGGGTGCTTGGTTGCGGTGTTGGGGTGGTTTGCTGCGGGTTGGGGTGATTGGCTGTTGGGTTGGGGTGGTTGGCTGCAGAGTGGGCAGGCCTCAGGTAGGGCTGGATGGTAGCTTTCTGCAGATAGGGTTTGCTTGGCTGCAGATTGGGCAGGCCTCCGGTAAGGCTGGATGGCAGCTTTCTGCAGATAGGGGTTGCTTGGCTGCAGAGTGGGCAGGCCTCCAGTAGGGCTGGAGGGCTTCTGCTCTCCGCCATCAGTGCTGGCCTTATCCACGAAAACCAGCCCACAGTGTGCAAAGGTAACGCTTTTAGTTGGAATAAGTATCAAAAATAAGAGGAAAATATCATTTTCCAAAGTTTTTGCGATCTGGGGAGGCAGGGAATGAGTCAATTATGGACGACAAATTGATAGAAACGACAGCAGCCCAGCCCTCTGGCTCTGCACTGCTGACTTTGCTGCTGTAGGGAATGTAGGGAAGAATTGTGTACATGACCGCCTTCTCCGTAGGGGCAACAGGCGCAGATCCTCTACGCCCTCCGCCTGCTGTAGTCACCATCAGCGATGCAATCACAACAGCCAATCAACCTCGTATCGATGGCCTTTACCGCAAAAAAGCCGAACGAAATGCCACAAAAAAGCCGATTGAAATGCCACAAAAAAGCCGAACGGCAAGGAGGAATATGAAGAAAAAACTATGCCTTGCCCTCTAAAATATCCAGTAACTTGAATATGCGGCTGGAGGGATTGTGGAAATCTTTGAGCCCTTTGGCTCTGCGGATGGCATCGGCAATATGCTCTCTGAGAAACCCCTTTTGTGTATCTGTATAGGTGGCTTTGCTATAATTTTGCCAAACGGGTGCGCTTCTTTTTAGCTCCTTGATAACCGCAGTGGAACTCAATGCAGATGTCTGGTCTTTCACGTGTAGGAGTAGCCATACCTCAAAGCACGGGTTGCTTAGCAGCAGTTCGGCTTTGCATGCCATAAGTTTGTCATTGATGGCGGGGACATCCATATCATACATGAGAAATGTATCGACCTTGTCGAATGGGGATATTTTGAGTTCTCTGGCGTGCTTGTCAATAAGAGGCTGGGTTATTCTGTTACCTTCGATATGTGAGACAATGCGCACCGGCGACTTGTACCATTTCCTTATAAGATTCAGATATTCCACCTCTGTTTCGCCTTCGCAGATAACCAAGGCAATCTTGCGCATCCGTTTATAGGGCGCCTTCTCTCGCTTGCTGGCCATAGTTAATCCTCCAACAGATGTTTGATGCTATCAACCGATGAGTCAACGTATGGCACAGCATCGAAGCGCCCTTGGATGTAGCCCTTCTCGGCATCCATGTTTTCACGGAAGTCTTTGAAATCATAGAGGGAATAGACCTCGGTGGCTCCGTCTTCAGACTTGTTGACGAAAACTATCTGGTCTCTTCTCAATCTCTTGACATCTATCAGATTGGTGTTGTGGGAAGAGAAGAGCAGCTGGCTTCCTTCTGAAGCATGAATTAGGTCGAGGATGAAATCGGCCAATCGGGTGTGGAGACCGAGGTCAAACTCATCCATCATGATGCTTTTCTTGTTTTTGACCACATCCAGGAGTCGTATCAGTATTTGGAAGAGCTTACGGGTACCGTTGGATTCTTCAAGGTCAAGGTCGAACATCACATCTTTATTATTGCGATGGTAGGTCTTGAACTTGAGAACATCGACCAACTGGAAGGAAATGTCTCCCTGGCCAGGAATGGCGACAGGTGCAGGAATCTGCTCTTTGCGGGCTTTAATGTCGGTAATGTCTATGTCACAGATTTCAAGAGCTTTGAGTATTACTCTTTTGTAGGTGTTGAAATTGTCAAGAGCCATCATCTCATTGATGTTGGTGAGGCCGAGCAGAAACTGATTCATAAAGTAGCGGTACAGCTTCTGGGCTATCTCTCTGTTCATGGAACTGGCTCTGCTCAAGAAGAGGTTCTTGTCACTGGTATTTAATGCCACATCCATAGGTTTGTTGATTACTCCGGTGCCGAAACTATACTTGCCGTCAGCATTGCGGACAAATATCTTTGCACGTCTGCCTACAGGATAGTGGTAGAGGCTCTCTCTGAGCACTTTGCTTCTGGTAAGTTCGAACGAGTACTCGTACTCCACATTGTCGCACACAAAATCAATCAAGAACTTGCTTGGCTTGTCCTGCCAGCCATCAAACTTGAATGGCTCGAAGCTGAAGATAGCGCCTTCGTTGAACTGGTGTGAATCCAGAATCAATCTGCAGCAGAAATTTATGGCTTTCAGAATGTTTGTCTTGCCCGACGCATTGGGGCCGAACAGACCAACAGATTTCAAGACAGGCACACCTTTCCACTCCATCAGGTTATGCCCCAATTCGCGAGCAAGTGTAGTGTTGATATTGGCAGCCCGGAAATCTATCCTTACTTGCTCTCTTATCGAGAAGAAGTTCTCAAACTCAATTTTAAGTACCATTACGCGCTTATATTTGTAGATTTTCTGCAAATATAGGTATTTATTTTGATTTAATGGCTATTCTCATTGTTAAAAATGCGGTAAGTACCTAAATTTTCACACCCATTGGCAACTCTCATTGGGTTGCCATGGGGCTGTCGGTTCTCATTCCAAATCTGTGGGGACTTGGGAGCGAAAGAGAGGGGGATGATGGGGATATGGGGTTGGTGGTGGCGGGATTAGCCCAAGAGGCGGCGGCTGAGGTAGCGGACGGGGTACCAGACGGCGAGCCAGCCTACGGCAATGACAGTGATGAAGATGAGGGCTACATCGTCGTAATGGACGCTGATGGGGTAGGCGTCGACGATGAATGAGGCATCGCTGTCGCCGAGGCGCACGAGCCCGAACTGCTGCTGGATGAAGCAGAGCAGGAGGCCGATGACGATACCCATCACTGCACCGGCGACGGAAATCATGCGACCCTCGAAGAGGAAGATGCGGGCTATCTGGCTGTCGGTGGCGCCGAGATTGCGGAGGGTGACCACATCGTTTTTCTTGTCGATGATGAGCATGGAGAGCGAGCCCACGATGTTGAAGCACGCCACGATGAGGATGAAGGTGAGGAAGACGTAGGCGAAGAGCTTCTCTATCTTCATGATTTTGAAGGTGTCGTCCTGCTGCTCAAAGCGGTCCTTGACGGTGTAGCTGTCGCCGGCGATGTTGGCTATCTCGCGCTTGGCGTCGGCAATGTCGGTTTCGGGCTTGAGGCGCAGTTCGAGCGAGGAAATCATGCCCTGCTGCCCGAAGAGATTGCGGGCCCAGGCGATGGGCACGATGATGTAGCGGGAGTCGTACTTGGACTGCTTGACCATGAAGAGCACACCGGGAGAGTCGAGCGAGTCGACGACAAAACCCTGCGTGGGGTCGGCCAGGTCGAGCTGACCCTCTCTGACGGGGGCATAGATGCGCAGCGCGTCGGTCCAACGGGTGCCGAGCGTGAGCTGCTGGGCGAGCTGTACGCCCACGATGCCGTAGTTGAGGTTGGCGGCGTGGAGACAGAATTCGCCGTCGCCGTAGAGAATGTCGGTGATGCGGGTGAGGTCGCGGAAATTGTCGTCGACACCCTTGATGGTTACCATCGCCTGCTTGTCCTGGTATACAGCCAGTGCATTGTCCTCGACACACTCGGTGGCAACATCCACATACGGCAATTGGCGTATGCGGGTGAGCAGCGGGTCGTCGGCAGGAGCCGTCTTGCCCTTGACCGGCGCAATCTCTATCTGCGGGTCAAAGCTGGTAAACAGCGTGGCCACCAGGTCGTGGAAGCCGTTGAAGGCGCTGAGCACGATGACCAGCGCCACCGTAGCCACGGCGACTCCGATGACAGAGATGAGGCTGATGACATTGATGGCGTGGGTACTCTTCTTGGAAAAGAGATAGCGCCTGGCGATGAATAACGGAAAGTTCACTATCCTTTTTTCAGAAGTTCGTCAATATGTTCGAGATAGTCGAGTGAATCGTCGATGAAGAATCTCAGCTCGGGGATGATGCGCAGCTGGTTGTGCACGCGGGTACCCAGTTCGTAGCGTATGCTCTTCTCGCTGGCGTTGATATTCTTCATTATCTCTTCGCTGCGCTCTGAGGGGAAGATGCTCAGATAAGCGGTGCAGATGCTGAGGTCGGGGCTGATGCGTACGCGGGTCACGCTCACCAGCACGCCATTGGTCTTGCGCGTCTGCGATTGGAAAATGGATGATAACTCTTTCTGCAGGAGTCGTGAAATACGGTTTTGTCTTGTTTCTTGCATTTACTCTAAATCTATATGTTCTATGTTTACGTGTTCGTGGAGGAACATCCGAGCGCCTTCGGCAAACTTGTCGGCGTTCTCGGTGGTGAGGTAGCGGCAGGTGGCGTTGCGTGTACACTTCTGCTCAATCTCGGGGTGGCGCACGAAATAGTCCTTGAGGCTGCTGGCCACATACTCGCCCTGGGGGATGATGCGCACGCCGGGTGGAGTGTATTTGAGTATCTTGGGCAGCAGGATGGGGTAGTGGGTACAGCCCAGGATGATGCTGTCGATGTCGGGGTCGAGCGACATCAGCTCGTCGATGCGCTTCTTGACGAAATAGTCGGCACCGGGACTGTCGGCCTCGTTGTATTCTACGAGCGGAACCCAGAAGGGACAGGCCACGCCAGAGATGTGGATGTCGGGCCAGAGCTTGCGAATCTCCATGTCGTAGCTGTGGCTCTTCACGGTACCCTCGGTGGCGAGCAGACCCACATGGCCGTTGCGTGTAAGATGGCCGATGGCCTCTACCGTTGGGTGTATCACGCCGAGCACGCGTCGCGAGGGGTCCCACTGGGGCAGGTCGTTCTGCTGTATGGTGCGCAGAGCCTTGGCCGAGGCGGTGTTGCAGCCCAGGATAACCAGCTGGCAACCCATGCGGAAGAGCTTGAGCACCGCTTGGCGGGTGAAGTCGTAGACCACATCAAACGAGCGCGGACCGTAAGGCGCGCGAGCATTGTCGCCCAGGAACACATAGTCATACTGGGGCAGCAGCTGGCGTATGCCATGCAGGATGGTGAGTCCTCCGTAGCCCGAATCGAAGATGCCGATAGGGCCTGGAGTCATGGGCAGCCGTTCGCTCATTTCAGACACTCTTTGACCAAGGTCGTGATGTCTTCGCCAAAGGCGCTGTTGGCGTAAGGCAGATTGTCGTTGTCGGTGTTGAGGATAAACATGAATCCGCGTGCTTCGCCTATACCACGCAGGGTTTCGGCCAGCTTGGCCTTGAGGGGAGCGTAAGATTCTGTCTCAGCCTGTGCCAGCAGTCGTTTGGCCTCTTCCTTGAACGCTATATTCTTGGCTATCAGTTCCTGCAACTCCACCTGGCGCTTGCGGAGGATAGTCGGAGCAAAGTCTTTCTGACCTTCAAGAAACTGTTCATACTTCTTGTTGAACTCGTCTTCCACGCGCTTCATCTCGTTGTCATACTTCTGCTTCAGGTCGGCCAGTTTGGTCTGTGCCACAGCATACTCGGGCATGAACTTCAGCACCTCCTGATAACTGAGATAACCATACTTGATGGTAGTCTGTGCCTGTGAGATCATAGGCAGCACCAACATAACTAAGGAAAAAAGCAGCTTTCTCATATCGGTAAGTTTTGTGTATTGAGAAAAAAGGACAGGCACTCTGGCCTGCCCTGTCATTTGTGATGAATGAGTGTCTGGATTACTTGCCTACCTTGGCCTTTACTTCCTCGGTAACGTCCTTCACGTTGTCGCCGAAGAACACTACGCCAGATGTGCCAATCTCGAAGATAGAGGTATATCCGCCAGCCTTGCCTACAGCTGTGATGGCGTTCTGTACCTTGGTGAGGATTGGCTCGAGCAGTGCGTTGTTCTTTTCAGAGAGTTCCTTCTGAGCGTCTTGGTATGCCTGCTGGATTTTGGCGTTCAGACCCTGCAGCTCTTCCTCTGTCTCCTTCTGCTTGGTAGGGTTCATGGCGCTTTTAGACTTCTCGTACTCCTGAGCCTTGCGTGTCAGCTCGTCCTGCATTGACTTCAGGTCGTTTTCCTTCTGCTTGCTCAGAGCAGCCATTTCTCCCTGTGCCTTGGCATAGTCGGGCAATGACTGTACTACTACCTGGGTGTTAACTTTGCCAAACTTCTGGGCGAATACAGCCATTGGTGCGCAAAGCATCAGCATCAAAATAAGTTTTTTCATTTCGTTTGTATTTAATTGTTATTAGTTATTGTTAGCGTAACCGAGTTTCTGGAGGATTTCGTTGGAGATGTCTATCTTGGGCGAACCGAAGATGATGGCGCTGTCACTGGCGCGGTCGAGCACCAAACTGTAGCCACGCTGCTCGCTTATCTCCTTGACCACGTTGTATATCTCTTCCTGAATGGGCGACATGAGGCTCTCGCGCTTCTTGAACAGTTCGCCCTCGGGGCCGAAGTACTTCTTTTTCAGGTCGGCGGCTTCCTTCTCCTTCAGCATGATTTCCTCCTGCTTGGCGGCCTTCTGCTCTTTGGAGAGGAATACTACCTCGTTCTGGTAGTTCTTGTACATGGTGGCGGCTTGGGTGTTGAGAGCCTCCACTTCGGCCTGCCACTTCTTGCTCACCTGGTTGAGCTGCTCGTTGGCACGCTCATAGGCGGGAATGTTCTTCAGCACATACTCCATGTCCATCAGGGCAAACTTCTGTGCGTGCGCCGTGATTGCCATCAGCGCGAAGACGCATATTGCCAATATCTTCTTCATACTTTTCCTTTGCTTGGTTTATGTATGTGACGCCGACGCTGTGATGTAAGTTACAGCGCCCGCGTCGCTTTTAATGATTATTATCAGAATTCCTGACCCAGGATGAAGTGGAAGTTGCTGCCACCCTTCTTTCCGTTGATGTTGTCGTTGTCGAAACCGTAAGCCCAGTCGATACCCATCAGACCAACCATCGGGAGGAAGATGCGGACACCGATACCTGCCGAGCGCTTCATGTCGAAGGGGTTGAACTTCTTGGTGTCGGTCCATGCGTTACCGGCTTCGGCGAAGCCCAGACCGTAGATGGTGGTGTTGCCCAGCATGAATGGGTAGCGCAGCTCCATGGTGAAGCGGTCATAGGCGTAGCCGTTGTATGCCAGCGAACCGTTCTCATAACCACGCAGACCCACAGTCTCTTCGGCGTAGCCTGATGAGTAGCCACTCATACCGTCACCACCCATGTAGTAGGTCTCGAAGGGCGACTTCTTGTACTTGTTGTAGCTGCCCAGCAGACCCATTTCCACGCGGGTCATCAGCACCAGACACTTCTGGCCGTTGGTCAGGGCGCTGTAGGTCTTGGCCTTGAACTTCCACTTGTGGTATTCCACCCAGCGATATTTCTCCTGCTGTTCCTGAGAGTAGGTAGCCGACTGGTAGTTGTTGGCGAGGTTCTTGTAGTCCTTGCCGTCCCACTTAGACCATGGCGGAGTGAGCGTTACCGAAGCCATGAACTCCGAACCGCGGCGGGGGAAGAGCTGGTTGTCGGTAGAGGTACGGCTCAGCGAGATGCTTAGGTTCAGGTTGTTGGCATTACCATTGGTCATGAGGAAGTAGCGCCAGTTCTTGAGCATATAGCGAGTGTAAGCCAGCGAGAGCGACAGCTGGAAGTAGTCGTCGGGCCAACGCAGACGCTTGCCCCAACCCAGCGAGAGACCAAACATCTTGACAAAGGTGTCGGGGTCATAGTAGTTCTCGTAGTTGTTGTAGTAGCTGCTGCCATAACCATACAGATAGTTGTAGTAGTTGTTCATCGCAGCACTATTATAATAGGTACTCGACACGTCGGTCTGCTTAGAGAAGAAGGCGCCGACAGAGAGCTGGATGGGGCGCTTGCCGCCAAACCAGTTGGTCGAATAGCTGGCGTTGTAGCTCTGGTAGTAGGTACCGTTGGTCTGGGCTCCCAACTGTAGCACTTCACCGTCGCCCACAGGCAGGATGCCGCGGTGCTCACGGTTCTTGTTGAAGAGGTTGCGCATCGAGAAGTTGTTCAGCTTCAGACCGATGCGGCCGATGACGCCAGTCTGTCCCCATCCCAGCGAGAACTCTATCTGGTCATTGCTCTTCTGCTCCAGATTCCAGTTGATGTCCACGGTTCCGTCCTCCACATTGGGCTGCACGTCGGGCAGCACCTTCTCGGGCTCGAAGTGACCCATGGATGCCAACTCACGCTGCGAACGCTGCAGGGCGTCCTTGGAGAAGAGGTCGCCGGGCTTGGTGCGCAGCTCGCGACGTACCACGTTTTCATACAGACGGTCGTTACCGTTGATGCGCACGTGGTTGATATGGGCCTGCGGACCCTCCTGAATACGCATTTCGAGGTCGATGCTGTCGCCTACCACGTTGACTTCGGCAGGCACCAGATTGTAGAACAGGTAACCCGTGTTCCAGTAGTTGTTGCCCACGGCGTCCTCGTCTTCGGTGAGTCGCTTGTTCAGCAGCTTCTGATTGTACACGTCGCCCTTGTTCATACCCAGCACGCGGCTCAGATAGTCGGTGGTATATACGGTGTTGCCCACCCACGAGATGTTGCGCAGATAGTACTTCTTGCCTTCATTCACCTTGATGCGTATGCTCACGTGCTTGTCGTCATGGTTCCACACGCTGTCAGAGATAATCTCGGCGTCGCGGAAACCGTACTCGTTGTATTTCTCAATCAGACGCTTCTTGTCGGCCTCCCAGCGCTCGGGGGTAAACTTCTTGGCTTTGAGGAAACTGCTCAGCGTACCCGCCTCATGGGTCTTGGCAAAGGCGCCCTTCTTGAAGAGGCCGCCCTTGATGACCTTGGTCTTCAGCTGATGGTTGCCCTCGATGTATATCTTGCGTACCTTCAGTTTCTCTTTCTTGTCGACCACCACATCGAGGATTACCTGGTTCTTGCCAGCTACGTCCTCGCGCTGGTTTATGTCTATCTCGGCGTTCTTGTAGCCTTTCTCGTCAAAATACTTCTTGGCCAGAATCTTGGCACGGTCTATAGAGTTGGGCGTCACCTGCATACCTTTGAGCAGACCCAGCTTGGTCTCCATATCCTCACGCTCCGACTTCTTCAGACCGATGTAGTTGATGGTCGACACGCGCGGACGCACCTGCAGATAGATGTGCAGATAGATTTTGTCAGCTATCAGCGAGTCGGCATAGATTTTCACCTTCGAGAAGAGGCCGTGCTTCCAGTAGCGCTTCACGGCGTCGGTAATCTGTGAGCCGGGGATGTCTATCTCCTGGCCCACGGTGAGTCCGGAGATGCCGGTGAGCACGTAGTCCTCATAGTTGTCCACGCCCGACACGTTGATACCGCCGATGGTCACCGTGCGGGGCGTACCGGCATAAGTTATCTCGGGATATACGATCTTGTCCTGTGCCTGCATGGCGGCGGTCCACAAGAGGGCGGTCACCACCAGCAATACCTTATTTATATTCATTTTCATCCTACTTTTCATTTTCTACTTGTTCTTCGGTCTTGCCGTATCTGCGCTGACGCTGCTGATAGCTCTGTATGGCGCGGTGCAGGTCGTCTTCGCTGAAGTCGGGCCAATAGACATCGCTGAAATAGAGTTCAGAATAGGCTATCTGCCACAACAGATAGTTGGAGATGCGCAGCTCCCCGCCCGTGCGTATCAGCAGGTCGGGGTCGGGCATGAACGCCGTGGCGAGATGCTGGCCCACCGTCTCTTCGCTGATGGCGTCTATGATGGCAGCGTCGTCGGCCGAGCCTTTCTGCTGCAGCGCCTCGGCGGCTATCTGCTTCACGGCGTGGGTAATCTCCCAGCGTGCCGAGTAGCTCAGCGCCACCACCATAGTCATGGCGGTGTTGCCGGCGGTGTTGTCCATCACCTCCTGCAGCTTGTCCTGCACCATCTGTGGCAGACGGGCTATGTCGCCTATCACTCTGAAACGCACGTTGTTTTTCATGAAGATTTCATCTTCGAGCGATGTCAGTACCAATCCCATCAGGGCCGATATCTCATCGGCCGGACGGTTCCAGTTCTCGGTGGAGAAAGTATAGAGTGTAAGGAATTTCACACCGAGTCGGGTACATTCAGAGGTGATGCGGCGCACGGTATCTACACCTGCCTGATGGCCATAGCTGCGGGGCTTGCCACGCTCGGCAGCCCAACGTCCATTGCCATCCATGATGATAGCCACATGCTGTGGCACACGGGTTTTATCTATTTCTATTGCCATTTAGTCGTCGTTGTTACAGGTTCGACATTTGCTCTTGAAGCTATAGGTGAGGGTGAGCATCAGCCCGCTGTAGCAGTCAGTGTTCTTGAATGCTCCGCTGCTCTTGATGCCATAGGGGTCGGCCATGCCGTCGAGCTCGTCGCTCAGCGAGAAGTGCATGCTCCATTCCAGCCCCACGTTGAGGCGTTCCTTCAGTTTGTATTTGATGCCCAGGCCTATCGGTACATTGGCGGTAAACACCTTCTTCTCTCCGCCCGATACGTATGTGGCGCCTATTCCGCCGAAGACGAAGGGGGTGAGACGCTTGGCGCCGCGATAGTCGCGACCGGTGCCGTAGGGCCAGAAGTTGTATTCGTAGGTCACCGATACGTCGGTGAGCGAGCGGTCAAAGCTGTAGGCTCTCGTCGTCTCGTCGGGGTAGTAGGTCTCCACCCGCGTGGCGTCGCCATTGAGCTTGCCCATCATGCCCGTCACTCTGAACCCCATGTAGGGGTTGAGCAGTCTGCGCCACACGATGGCGCCGGCGGGCTGCATGCCCGATGTTATCTTGCCGTTGAAGTCGCCTTGGTATGACACCATCCCCACGCCGCCACCTATTTCCATCAGGTATTCGTCGTCTTGCTGTGCGCTTGCCGTGAGCGTGGCGCAGAGCATCAGGAGTGTCACCAGGCCCTTCTTCATTGTCCTTTGTCGTTATTCGCCGAAGTATGTCTTGTCCTTCGCCCAGCCCAGCCGGTTCAGTCGGCCTCGCCACAGGTTGCCCTTGCCGTCTATGAGCCACAGATAGTTCTGGCTGTCGGCGGTGAAGGCGAATCTGTTGCTCTCTATGTTGAAGTTGGAGGGCAGTGCATAGAGCTTTCTGATGCGCCAGGTCATGCCGCCGTCGCTGCTGGTGTAGCATCCGCCGTAGGCTGTCGTGCCCTGACTGTTGCCGAGACCGCTGCCGCCCAACGCCATCATGAAGTCGTCATAGTAGGTCATCTGCAGGTTGGCCAGATTGGGCAGACGGAAGCGGTTGTCGCCCGCCACGTCCATGTAGGTCCATGCCTGCTGCTCGCTGCCTTCGTCGGTCTCTTCCACCTTCGACCACACCTTGCTCGTCTTGTCTCCCGTGCCCACCATCACCACGCGGTCTGTGCCGGGGTTGGTCAGTATGGGTCGGGCCGTCATGCTCACGTTGCCTGTGGGCAGTGAGTCGGCGGGGGTGTCCATCTTCTCGGCTGTCCAGGTGGCGCCGTCGGCCGATGCCATGATCCTGTTGTCGGTGCTCAGGGCGTAGAGGCGCTTGTTGCTGCCGCCCAGGAGTCGGCTTATTGCCGGCGTTCCCACTCGGGTCCACGTATATGCGTCGGTCGAGCAGTACACGCCGTCCTCGGCATGGGCATAGAGCTTGCCGCCCATCACGGTCATATCCTTATAGCTGTCGGCGCCCAGCTCCACATTGGGAGTAATCTCGGTCCAGCTCACCACGTGCTGCTCCTCGGCAGCATAGATGCGCAGCTGGCTGTCGTCGCGGCCCACCACATAGACTTTGCCGCCCATAGCCAGGGCGCGCATGCCGGTGAGCAGCCCCATGTCGGTGCAGCCGGTAGCTATCTTCCATTCGAATATGTTGGGTTTCTGCTTGTGTATGTTCACCTTGACGGTATAGTCGCAGCTGGCGCGTCCCGACATGCTCACCATGCGCAGGGTGCGGGGCTTCGAGAAGTCCATCGAGTCGATGGTCTCAAAGGCCTGCAGCGTGTCGCTGTCTATGTTTTTCACCAGCGTCACCGAAGAGCCCTTCGATGTCACGCTGCATATTATCTTCTTGCAGTCTATGCCCACGGGCAGAGAGTCGGGGTTGTATATCTCGTGCTTGGTCTGGTCTATGTAGAATATATATTTGCTGCAGTCCAGCGTAGTCTGATACGTACTGTCTGCGCCTTTCTTCGACACTGTGTCGCGGATAATCTTCTGGGTGCCGAGTGAGAACGCAGTGATGCCCACTTGGTCAGAAAATACTATCTCTTCGTTGTCGTCACCCAAACATGAAGACACGAAGAATATAGTCGATACCAATAAGATAAAAGGTATGAACTTTCTTTTCATTACACTCTATTTTAACAATTTTGGGTGCAAATTTAATCAGAATAATTCAAAAACCACCTATCTTTAGACGATTATTAATCAAAAACCGTCTACATCTGCTGTTTTTTAAGGTTTGTTTAGGTATTATCGTGGTCTTTGCTGTGCTTTTTTCTCCTTATTATATATATAGGCAGTCTGCCCTGCGTGCCGCCCTCGTCGTCTTCGGTAGTCGTGGCAGTGTCGCCGGCCAGCCCCCGATGCATCATATCGCTTTGTATTTCACCGCAAATGCCATTGCCTCAGCCACCGTGTGCGCCCCCAGTTTCCTGAAGATGTTCTTGCGGTGCGTCGCCACCGTATACTCCGACATCCCCAAGCGCTCAGCCACCGACTTGGCTGCCTGTCCTTGGCTTAGCAACAGGAGGACGGTCTTCTCTTTGGGGCTAAGGGTAGGTACCTGCTTTTTCTCCCATTTGTCGTTCTTCGGGTTGTATGAAACAAGCTCTTTTCTTAAGATGTTGTGAATGCAGAACATGTCATGCTTTCCGTGTGGCTCAGATGTGGTTATGCCTAACATCAACCATGGACTTCCGTCTGGGGCAAATTCCAGTGGTGTACATTTGGTGCTTGGGAGATGCTTGCTGTCTATAGACATGTAGTCGTAGTTGCAATAGATGGCTATGTTTTCTTTTTCTTCTTGGCTCAGATTCTTAATGTATTGATAACAATATACAAAAGCATCTATTATTGCTTTCTTGCTATTGGGTTTGATAAACGCATCTATAAAGATGGACCCCATATTTTCAAACGCTTCTTTATTATATTCTAACCAACCGAAAGGATTAGGAGAAATATAAAGATATTTCCTCTTGAAGTTGTCGTAGATGAAAATTCCTTTATATGTGAGATTTGACAAGGTCTTGAGAACTTCGATGTGTCGTTCAGCGCGTTCATAGTCTGCATCGGTGATTCCTGCAGCCTGTATTTGGGACAACAACTCTGTATCTATCATGATTGTTTATATTAGAATTTAAT
Source organism: Prevotella sp. P4-67 (assembly GCF_002251325.1). Taxonomy (NCBI): domain Bacteria; kingdom Pseudomonadati; phylum Bacteroidota; class Bacteroidia; order Bacteroidales; family Prevotellaceae; genus Prevotella; species Prevotella sp. P4-67. The sequence goes on along the minus strand of NZ_NPJL01000009.1, from coordinate 22,345 downwards.
GTTAATTACTCGTCCATCGCATGTGTCGAATGTGCGATGATACTCATTATAATAACGCTCTTTCTGGTAAATTATTGTTCCTGCCATCCTTTTCATAGGATGTAAATAGTTTTAGGGTAGGCTGTTGTGCCAATAGTTGGCGGCATGGTCATCCGGAATTTACCGGACAGCCATGCCGCATCATCTTCATAATTATTCCATTGCTTTGACCGTGTCGATTTTACCGTCTTTCATACCGACCTTCAACTTGACATCGCGAATGAACTTTTGTCTTTTGTCATTCATGTCGTTGTACTTGTAGGTAACGATGTAAGCACCATTGTCGTACTTGACATTCAGGGTCTGCAGAGCCAGCGAGTCGATGCCGATATTGTCGGTCGCAAAATCATAGGCTATGCCTGATGTGCGGTCCTTCTTGGTATCCTTGCACATTTCGGCAGAGCAATAGATGTTCATTACAGAGTCACATTTGGCAAAACTGGTTTTGTTGTCACTGATGCTGAAAGCTACAGCATACTGCTGATAGAATTCGCGCACCATCTCTACTTCGTTTGCGTCACCAGTTCCTGCCGAAACTTTCACGGCGGCCAGCACCACGCATAGCAATGCGGCCAAAAAGATACTTAATCTTTTCATAGCTGTTGTTGTTTTTTCAATTATACCACTTTTTGATACTCTGATAGCTATTACTGCTATCTAAGTCAAATCGTCTCCATGGTTATTCTATTGCTTTGACAGTGTTGATTTTTCCATCTTTCATACCGACTTTCAGCTTGGCATTACGAATGAATTTTTGTCTTTTGTCGTTCATGTCGTTATACTTATAGGTGACGGTGTAAGCACCATTGTCATACTTGACATTCAGGGTCTGCAGAGCCAGCGAGTCAATGCCGATATCGTCGGTCGCAAAATCATAGGCTATGCCTGATATGCGGTCCTTCTTGGTATCCTTGCACATTTCGGCAGAGCAATAGATGTTCATTACAGAGTCGCATTTGGCAAAACTGGTCTTGTTGTCACTGATGCTGAAAGCTACAGCATACTGCCGATAGAATTCGCGCACCTTCTCAATCTCGTTTGCATCACCAGTTCCTGCCGAAACTTTCATGGCGGCCAGCACCACGCATAGTAATGCGGCCAAAATGATACTTAATCTTTTCATAGCTGTTGTTGTTTAGAGTCTTTTCATTGTTTTTGATTATCTATCCTTGTAATTGTTAGCTACTTTACGTATTTGCGCAGATGATGTTATTGACGCTTGCAAATTTATAACGAATTTTGACACGCTCCAAATTTTCCATATACCCTTTTTAGGGGATAAAAGTGCTGTTTTTTGGGTGTTTTTCGTCGTTTTTGTGTTTTTTCCGCCCTTTTTTATGTTTTGAGGTGGCTGAAGCGCTTTCGTGGACTATAAAAAACCGCCCGTGAAATCTATAGAATCAGTTTTTCGTTTGTAACAATTTCTTACCGTCAGTACAATATTTGCATGTGTCGTACATTGCTGTCAGGAGTGTATTACACGGCACAGCTGCTCGACGTCGCACTCGAAAGTTTCGCGGTTAATGGCACGGCTTTTTATTGTAGAGCGATAGTTGTAGATGGTGCGAGGAGTATAGAATAGCAATGCCGCAATCTCCGAACTCTCCTTGACGCCCAACCTTATCAAAGCGTAAATGCGCAGTTCGGTGGTGAGCCGTCCCTTGTGTGGAGGCACAATCTGCTCGTCGGTCCGCAGCAGAGCGTTGAATTCGTCGACAAACGAGGGGTATAGGTCGAGGAAAGCCGTGTCGAAACTGTTCATGAACGTAGCCGCATCCTCTTCCGAAAGGCGCGACGACGAAGCCGTATTGAGCAAGTCGTTGACCTGGCCTACCTTAATTTTGCGCTTCACAAGAGTCTCAAACTTGCTCAGACGGTCGATGTATTTGGCGCAAAGGTCGATGTAGAGTTTAGCCAGACGTTCGCGTCGGCTGTTTGTGTCGAGCAATCGTGAGTTGAGAGTATTAAGTTTGTCGTTGAGCGACGACAGTAGGTTGTTGCTCTCGGATAGCTCGTGTCGGTGGCGTGCCAGCAGTCGGTTTTGTCGGCTGTAGAAGTATAGCAGCACTACAACGAACGCGAATAGGATAGACACTCCGAACAATGCGAAGCGCATGATGTTGTTCTGCGATGACAGCTTTTCGCGATAGGTCGACACGATGACGGGCAGTTTCTGCGATATTTCAATGATACGCAGTCGGTTGTTGTAGTTCTTGGCGTCGTCCATAGCAAAATTGATGTAGCGCTCGGCGAGCAGAATGTTGTCGTCGCCCTTCTTGAACAGATACATTGCAAGGTCTTGCATGGCGAGGTTTTCGCGCGTACAGTTGAGCAGGTCGCTAATGCATGCACGCAGCATGTACTCCTCATACTTGTTGTTATTGTTGTTGGCGCTGTAGTTGTTGGCAATGGCATACGATGCCATGGCATACCATCGCGACTCTACGGGGGCTGTACTCAGAGTCTTGAAGTAGTGCTCCAGGGCGCGCTTGTCGTTGCGTTCCACATATATAAAATACTCACCCCAGAAGAAATTGTAGTAAGAGTCGGTAGGGCGGAGCATCGTTACAGCCTGCTTAAGGTAATTGTTGGCACGCTCGTGATAGCGTGGCGAATAGTAATAGTCGTGACAGTAGTCAGCCCAATAGGTGTAGATGAAGTAGTAGGCTATGGTATAGTCGAACCGTAGTTCGTTGTCGAGGTGAGTCGAATCAATCTCGTCAAGCAGCGCAACGGCTTCGCCATAGAGTCCGCCTATGCCCAGCAGCGACGCTTTCTTAATGCGGCATTTGTCGTGATGGAATTTGTCACCGATGCGGTCGGCAAGCGTTATAGCCTTGTCGGCATACACCATGGCAGAGTCAAATTGAAAAACGAAGTACTCATCGTACAGCTTGTCGTAAGCCGAAAGCAGCGTTTCGGGCTTTTGGCTTTTGTGTGCCATCGACTTGTAGAAGTCGATGCGTGCCTGCTTCTTGCCGTATATCTGCGTTATGTTGTCTATAATGCTGTCAATACGCTGTATAAGCTCGCCGTTGGTGTCTGCCATTGAGGAGGTGGCGGTGGCAATAAAGAGTATGATAATGGCTATGTAACGTTGCATAGAGTGAATTGTTAGTGGTTTCTATAGGCTTCTGCAAATTTACAAATTTTGCAGAAATAACATATTAGATGATTGCCTTTTTTTCTTTCCTATTCATATTTTTTCATTGATTCCCCCTTGCTTTGATAATATTATTGCTTTTCGGACGATGTACTTGGCAGTGTGAATGCGCTTTTGTAAATATCTGATTATCATATTGTTAATATTTTATTTAGTCATAGACGTGTACATATTGGGTACTTTAATGAACAACTTATGAAAATAAATTCTACATTTGCAACCGTCATAACGACACAACAACTAAAAACCAATAGTATGAACAAAACCAATCGAAAATGGATCAGCCAGATTGTTGCTTGTTCGTTTCTTGCAATGTTGCCCATAGGCGCATACGCACAGAACAATAAGACAATACATGGTGTAGTGAAGGATGCCAATGGTGAGACTATCATTGGAGCCTCCGTTGGACAAAAAGGCACTAAAAACGCCACAGTAACCAACCTTGACGGAGAATTCTCGATTTCAGTTCCCGACAATGCAGTACTCGAAATTTCGTACATCGGCTACAACAACCAGCGTGTTGCCGTAGGTGGCAAGTCGTCGCTTGAAATCGTATTGACCGAAGATGTCCACAAACTCAACGAAATTGTCGTTGTAGGTTATGGCGTTATGAAGAAGAAAGACCTCACCGGAGCTGTCGGTTCGCTTGCTGCCAAGGACATAGAGAACTCGCCGGTAGCCAACATCGGACAGGCCATTCAGGGTAAGATAGCAGGATTGCAGGTTGTAGATGCCGGCAAGCCGGGCGACAACGTTACTATTAAGGTGCGCGGTATGGGTTCTATCAACAACTGCGACCCTCTTGTAGTAATAGACGGAGTGCCAACCGACCTCGGCATCAATGCCATCAACATGGCAGACGTAGAGCGTCTGGACGTGCTGAAGGACGCTTCGGCAACGGCAATATACGGTAGCCGCGGTGCCAACGGTGTCATAATGATAACCACCAAGAAGGGAAAGGAAGGCAAGGGACGCCTCTCGCTCTCTGCCAATCTTGCCGTGCAGAATGCCACACGTACTCCCGACCTGCTCAATGCAAGCCAGTATGCAGCGCTGAGCAACGACATGATGAACAATTCGGGCAACACCGCCAATCCCGAATGGGCAGATCCGTCGGCTCTTGGCAAAGGAACCGATTGGGTAGACGAGTTGTTCCGTACCGGATATATGCAGAACTACACGTTGAGTTATTCGGGTGGCAGCGACAAGGCACACTATTATGTGTCGGGAGGTATGCTCGATCAGTCGGGTATTGTAAGAAGCGTCAAGTACCGCCGATTCACCTTCCAGCAGAACTCTGATGCCCAGGTGCAGCCTTGGTTGAAGATGACATCCAACATAACCGTTTCGGCCGACCGCAAGCAGCAGGGCAGTTATGACATGGGCAATACATACAGAGCACTGCCCGTCTTTGCCGTTAAGGACGCCAGCGGCGAGTGGACCGGACCTGAGGGCAATTCGCTTTGGTATGGAAGCGTACGCAACCCGATCGGCCCAACCACAACCGACCGCAGCAGCACTAAGGGCTATAACCTCCTTGGCAATATCTCGGCAGAGGTGACTTTGGCTAAGTGGCTCAAGCTGAAGAGCACGTTCGGCATTGACGCCAAGTTCTGGTATAACGACAGCTATACCCCCAAGCACAACTGGAAACCCTCGCCCGTTGAGGAGAGCAGCCGCTACAAGAGCGACAACAAGTCGTTCACATATCTTTGGGACAACTATTTCATCTTCGACCATACGTTCGCCAAGAAGCATCACGTAGGACTGATGGCTGGTACATCGGCACAGTGGAACAACTTCGACTATCTCAACGCACAGAAGAACGTGTTCGCTTATGATGGCGTACACGAGATGGACAACGGCGAGAAGATGCATGCCATCGGCGGCAACGAGACCGAATGGGCGCTTATGTCGTATATGGCACGACTTAATTATGAGTATGCCGACCGCTATCTTCTTACCGCTACAGTACGCCGTGACGGCTCGTCGCGCTTCGGCCGCAACAACCGTTGGGGAACATTCCCGTCTGTATCGCTGGCATGGCGCGCTTCTGAAGAAGAGTGGTTCCCGAAGAACAATATTCTCAACGACCTCAAGATACGTGCTGGATACGGCGTTACGGGCAGTCAGGCCAGTGTGGGCAACTACAGCTATCTGGCTTCGTACAACACCAGCGTATATCCGTTCGGCAAGACAGGAACAGAACAGTCGGCACTCATTTCGGCAACGCTTGCCAATCCTAACATTCATTGGGAGCAGGTGGCGCAGACCAACATTGGCTTCGATGCAGCACTCTTCAATCAGCGTGCCCGCCTCACATTCGACTATTATATAAAGAATACGACCGACATGCTCGTAAAGGCTTCCATCCCAATCACTTCGGGATTTGAGGACACAAGCACCACTTATACCAATGCCGGAAAGGTTCGCAACACGGGTTTTGAGGTTTCGCTCAATACCGTCAACATTCAGGGTCCGCTGCAGTGGGAGACAGGTATCGTCTATACATACAACCGCAACAAGATAAAGAGTCTCAACAGCGACGTGCCTTACTATATCAATCAGGTGAACAACTCGTATGTAACGACGCTCGCCAACAATCTGCCCATCAACGTGTTCTACGGTTATGTCACCGACGGAATATTCCAGAACGAGCTGGAAGTAAAAGAACACGCCATTCAGACAGGTGCCGAGCCTGGCGACATACGCTTCAAGGACCTCAACAACGACGGTGTTATCAACGACAACGACCGCACCGTGATAGGCAATCCTAACCCCACACACATCTTCTCGATGAGCAATACGCTTGCATGGAAGGGTCTGGAACTGTCGGTATACTTGCAGGGCGTGGCTGGCAACAAGATATTCAATGCCAACAAGATAGACCTTACGGGCATGTCGGCAGCCTACAACCAGCTCACCGACGTGCTGTCACGCTGGCATGGCGAGGGCACAAGCACCACGATGCCACGTGCCGTTTATGGCGATCCCAACCAAAACAACCGCATCAGCGACCGCTTCGTTGAGAACGGTGCATACTTGCGTCTGAAGAGCATTTCGCTCTCTTACAATGTGCCGCAGCAGTGGCTTCGTGCCCTGACACTCAATTCTGCACGCATCACATTCTCTTGCGAGAACGTGGCAACGATAACCGGATACTCAGGTTTCGACCCCGAAGTGGGTGTCAACGGAATCGACCTCTCAAGCTATCCCATCTCGCGCACGTTCAACATCGGATTAAACCTAAACTTCTAACAACTGAATCATTATGAAAAAGATATTTATTCTGGCTCTCAACATAGCGCTTGTAGGCTCGATGTGTTCATGCAGCGACTTCCTCGACCGTGAGCCTAAGAACACAGTCGACCCCGAAACGACGGTCGACGAGGACGTGGCGGTGTCGATGGCAAATGCCTGCTATCGTACACTCCAGTCGTCGAATATGTACAATCAACGTCTGTGGACACTCGACATCGTTGCTGGTAACAGCATAGTAGGCGCTGGTGGAGGTACCGACGGCATTGAGACCGTTCAGGCTTCCAACTTCACCACGCAGAGCGATAATGGTATGGCGCTGTACATGTGGCGCTCGCCTTGGGTCGGTATCGGACAGTGCAACATCCTCATCAATGCTCTCGAAGACAAGAATCCGGAAAAGGGCACCATTTTGGGACGTTCGCTCGGTGAGGCTTACTTCCTCCGTGCACATTATTATTATATACTTGTACGCTTGTATGGTGGGGTACCTCTGCGTCTGAAGCCGTTCAATCCAGGCGAGAGCACGGACATAGCACGTGCTTCAGTTGACGAGGTTTACAAACAGATAATTGACGATACCAATCGCGCAGCCGATCTGCTTCCTGCCAAAAGCCAGCTTGATAACGACAATCTTGGACGTGCTACGAAGGATGCAGCCTATACAATGCTCGCCGATATATACCTCACACTCGCTCCCGACAACAATGAATACTATCAGAAGGTTGTGAGCCTGTGCGACGATGTGACAGCTCTTGGCTACGATCTAAGCCAATGCACGTACGAATCAAACTTTGACGCTACCATCAACAATGGTCCTGAGTCAATCTTCGAAGTGCAGTTCTCTGGCAATACCGAATACGATTTTTGGGGAAACAATCCGCAGTCGAGCTGGCTGTCGACATTCATGGGACCACGAAACTCCAACTTTGTGGCAGGATCTTACGGATGGAACCTGCCTACAGAAGAGTTCATGTCGCAGTATGAGGAAGGCGACAAGCGCAAGGACCTTACCGTATTGTATGATGGATGTCCCGATTTTGACGGCATGACATACAAGAGCAGCTACTCAACTACCGGATATAACGTGCGCAAGTTTCTCGTTTCAAAGAGCGTATCACCAGAATATAACACCAATCCTGCCAACTTTGTGGTGTATCGCTATGCCGATGTGCTGCTTATGAAGGCTGAGGCTCTTAACGAGCAGGGCAAGACTGCTGAGGCAGCCGAGCCTCTTAACATCGTCCGTCATCGTGCCGGACTGCCTGGAGTGAGTGGATTGTCGCAGGAAGCTATGCGCGAAAAGATCATACACGAACGTCGTATTGAACTGGCGTTTGAGGGCCATCGCTGGTTTGACATGATACGCTTGCAGCATGGCGACTATGCCGTGAAGTTCCTCAAGTCCATCGGAAAGTCGCGCGTCACAAAGGAACGCCTGCTCTTCCCCATCCCGCAGACGGAGAGAGACGCCAACAAGCTGATGACACAGAACCCTGGATATTAAAGGTCAAGAAACATTATAAACAATAAAAAAAGAATCAATATGAAACGATATATAAATTGCATTCATAGTCTGTTGGCTCTTCTTTTCATCGGCTTCGCACTCTCCGCTTGCTCAGACCAGGACTACACCGAACTGGACAAAGGACGCGACCAGCTGACAATCACGGCTGACCAAGCCCTGTCCGCTCTGGAAGAGACCAACCATGCAAGTGACGCCGTCACCCTGAACTGGACCACTGGCAACAATTACGGTACCGGCAACCGCATCAGCTATCGTCTGGAACTGGCTAAGGCTGGCACCGACTTCGCCCAGCCTTACGTGGCTGTGGACGAACAGACGCAGACTTACACGTGGAGTGCCAACGTGGAGAATCTTAACAACATCATTCTCGACAAGATGGGAGGCACCGTTGGCACACCCATTGACATCGAAGCACGCGTCACTGCCATAGTCAGCGGCGTGGAAGAGACACAGACTGCCACCACGCAGTTCACCGCTACACCATACGAACCCGTCACATCCACATTGTATATTATAGGTAGCGCAGCTCCAAACGGATGGAGCGCCGACAATGCATCGGAGATGACACGAACCACCAACGGCCTCTTCACTTGGGAAGGCAAGCTCAATAGCGGCGAGATAAAGTTCATAACCACTCTCGGACAGTTTCTGCCTTCATACGGACGCGGCGACAACGGTGGTCCAGTGCTCCGCACAAGCGACGACCAACCCGACGAGAAATGGACCATTGACGAAGCACACGACTATAAGGTGACCGTGGATTTGCTTGCTGCTACAGTCAGCATAGAAAAGACTGAAGGCATAAGCCCTGCCTTCGACCAGCTGTTCTTCGTAGGCAATCCAACCGGATGGAGCTTTGAACCGATGAAACAGGATGCTCTTGATCCCTTCCTCTTCCGCATGGGACGCTACTTTGAGCAGGGAGTTGGCGGCGAGTTTAAGTTCGGAACATCCATGAACTCATGGGAGAACATGTATAAAGCCACACAGGCAAACGCTCCTTACACAGACAAGAGCATGGAATTCGTATCTGGTTTCGACCCCGACAACAAGTGGAATCTGCAGGACAGCGAGACCGGCAAGGCTTATAAGATATGCGTTGACATTCGTTCGGGCAAGGAACGTATGATGATGAGCGAGTTCACTCCATACGAAATGATATACCTTGTAGGTGATGCTACACCCAACGGATGGGATCTTGGCCATGCCACACCGATGACTTCTACAGCGAGTCCTTATGTATTCACATGGACAGGTCAGCTCAACGCAGGCGAACTCAAGTTCTCTTGCGACAAGCAGAGCGACTGGTACGGAGCGTGGTTTATGCCTTCTGCTCCCGATGCCGAACCAAAGGGTACTGCCGAGCAGGCTCTCTTCATCAACAAGAGTGACGAAACACTTAAATCGCAGTATCTGACTGTGAACGTTAGCGACCTCGACTACAAGTGGAAGATAACATCGTCGGGCACATACACCATAACGCTCGACCAGCTCAACGAGACCGTAACAATCTCAAAAAAATAACAATCTAACAAAAGCATAAAATGAAAATGAATGTATTGCTAATGGCGTTGCCGTTATTGATAGGCTCATGCAGCGATGACAACAATAGCTACAACGACCCCGCTACCGTTCCTACGGACATTATACAGACCGTGGTGAAGACCACAGCCGATCTCTCGCTCACTGTCACTACAGACAAGGCGGCATACAAACCGGGCGAGACAGTACGCTTCAACGTGACTGACGGTACTCTGCCTGCATCGGCTCGCATACGCTACCGTCATGGTTCTGAGGTGATAGCCGACGAAAACTTAGGTTCAACTTCGTGGACATGGACAGCTCCGCAAGCTGATTATACAGGCTATATGGCCGACATATACACAGTTGACGGCAACAATCAGCAGACCATCTACGCCACTATTGGCGTAGATGTGTCGAGCGATTGGGCGCGATTCCCACGCTATGGCTTCATAGCTTCATACGGTAGCGACCGCACTTCAGATGTTATTGCTTCCGAATTGTCTTTTCTCAACCGCTGCCACATTAATGGATTGCAGTTCTACGATTGGCAATACAAGCAGCATTGGCCGCTCGGCGGCACACCAGGCAATCTGCTCGAGAGCTACAAGGACATTGCCAACCGCGACAACTACACTTCGGTGGTGAAGGACTACATTGCCCAGGCACATTCGTTGGGCATGAAGGCTATGTTCTACAATCTCTGTTTCGGTGCATTTGACGATGCAAAGGCTGATGGAGTGGACGACCATTGGTATATATATACCGACCAGAATCACTCCAAATGCGACCGCCATCAGTTGCCGTCCGACTGGAAGAGCGACATATATCTTGTCGATCCGTCGAACAAAGACTGGCAGAATTACCTTGCCGACCGCAACGACGATGTGTATGAAGCACTCGATTTTGACGGATTCCATATCGACCAGCTTGGCTCACGTGGCACCGATTACGACTATTATGGATCACAGGTGAATCTGCCTAACGGCTATGCATCGTTCATACGAGCTATGAAAGAGCGTCAGCCCGACAAACGTCTGGTGATGAATGCCGTCAGTAATTATGGCTCAGACAAGATTGTGTCAACGGGATGCGTTGACTTTATGTACTCCGAATTGTGGGATGGTGAAGACAAGTTCAGTGACCTCCATGACATATTGAAGGCCAATCGCCTGTATTCCGGAAATACGTTAGGTCAGGTGTATGCCGCATATATGGACTACGGACACAATAAGCCGGAGTTCAATACACCCGGAGTGCTGCTCACCGATGCCGTAATGTTCGCCCTCGGAGCATCACATCTCGAACTCGGAGCAGGACATATGCTGAGTTCAGAATACTTCCCTTATGCCGATGTGAAGATGAGCGCCGGACTGAAGAAGCAGATAGTGGCGTACTACGATTTCCTTACAGCCTATCAGAACCTGCTTCGCAACGGTGGAACAGAGACACAATGCGATATTGCAGCAGCCAAGTCTGTGGTAACGATCAATGCATGGCCGCCCGTACTTGGCAACGTAACGGCATACAGCAAGAGCGTAGACGGCAAGCAAGTGGTGAGTCTGCTCAACTTCCGTCAGGCTAACAGCTTGAGCTGGCGCGACAAGGACGGAACGATGCCCGAGCCCGAAGCCATCGACAACCTAACATTGCGTATGCGTGCAAAGAACGTAAAGAAGCTGTGGGTGGCATCGCCCGACCAACTCGGAGGCGCTCCGCAGGAACTGCAATATCGTCAGGATGGCGACTTCGTTGTATTTACCGTTCCGCAGCTTAAGTATTGGACAATGATTGTTGTAGAATAAATAAGCCAGTACACATGAAGAAACTATTGTTTTCAGCACTTGCACTTGCCCTCACATTGGGGGCAGGTGCGCAGACTGTGACATCGCCAGACGGCAACGTTTCGGTGAAGTTCTATCTGCAGGACGGACGTCCCACGTATGAGATGACATACAAGAAGAAGGAAGTGATACGTCCGTCGCATCTCGGACTGGAACTTGCCAAAGACAAGCATGCATCCAACGAGATGAACGAACAGAACCTCATGGACGGGTTCACGGTGAAGAACACGCAGACTGCCACGTTCGATGAGACATGGCGACCGGTATGGGGCGAGACCGCAACTATACGCAACCATTACAACGAACTTGCAGTAACGCTCAATCAGGCTTCAATGCAACGTGACATCTGCATTCGTTTCCGTGTCTATGACGACGGTATGGGACTGCGCTATGAGTTTCCGCAACAGCCCAAGCTCAACTATATCGTAGTGAAGGAAGAGCACACCCAGTTTGCAATGGCGGGCGACCATACAGCCTATTGGATTCCGGGCGACTACGACACGCAGGAGTATGAAACCGTAATATCGAAGATGAGCGAGATACGTTCGAAAATGAAGGCAGCCATAACGTCCAATGCTTCGCAGACATCGTTCTCGCCTACGGGTGTACAGACATCACTGCAGCTCAAGACCGACGACGGTCTCTACATCAATCTGCATGAAGCCGCCTGTGTCAACTTCCCCACAATGCACCTCAATCTCGACGACAAGAACATGGTGTTCGAGTCGTGGCTCACGCCAGACGCTACGGGTATGAAGGGATATGTACAGACTCCGTTCAACACACCGTGGCGTACGGTGATTGTAAGCGACGATGCCCGCGACATGCTTGCGTCCAACCTCATACTCAATCTCAACGAGCCGTGCAAGATAGAGGATACGTCGTGGATTCATCCTACTAAGTATTGCGGAGTGTGGTGGGAGATGATAGCCGGAGGCAAGCAGTGGAGCTACACCTTCGATCTGCCTTCGGTGCATCTTGAAAGCCTTGACTATTCAAAGTGCCTGCCGCACGGACAGCATCCTGCCAATACCGAGAATGTGAAGCGTTATATTGATTTCGCTGCCAAGAACGGACTTCAGGAGGTGCTGGTAGAGGGTTGGAACATCGGATGGGAAGATTGGTTCGGTCATTACAAGGACTATGTATTCGACTTCCAGACACCTTATCCCGACTTCGACATAAAGTATCTCAACGACTATGCCCACTCCAAGGGCGTGAAACTGATGATGCACCACGAGACGAGCGGATCCACACAGAACTATGAGCGTCATCTGGAGGCAGCCTATACGCTTATGAACAAGTATGGATATGATGCCGTGAAGAGCGGCTATGTGGGCGACATCATTCCACGAGGCGACTACCATTATTCGCAGTCGACCAACAACCACTATCTCTACTGCATCAAGGAGGCGGCCAAGCATCACATAATGGTCAACGCGCATGAGGCTACACGTCCTACTGGATTGTGCCGTACATGGCCTAATCTCGTAGGCAACGAGTCGGCACGAGGCACAGAGTATGAGGCATTCGGAGGCAGTGAGCCTTACCATACGGTCATTCTGCCGTTCACCAGATTGCAGGGTGGTCCGATGGACTATACTCCCGGCATATTCGTAACGAAGCTGAGCGAGTGGTGCAACAATAAATCCAATGTCAACACAACGCTCTGCGGACAGTTGGCACTCTATCTAACTATGTACTCTCCGTTGCAGATGGCAGCCGATCTGCCTGAGAATTACGAGAAGTATGACGATGCTTTCCAGTTCATTCGCGACGTAGCTTGCGACTGGGACGACTCTCGCTATCTGGAAGCCGAGCCTGCCAAGTATATCACAGTAGCTCGCAAGGCTAAAGGAACAGACAATTGGTTTGTGGGCGGAAAGTGCGATGCCGAAGGCCATCAGTCGGTAGTGCGCCTCGATTTCCTTGACAAAGGACGCAAGTACGACTGCGCCATCTATCTGGATGCACCCGATGCCGATTACGAGAAGAATCCTTCAGCCTACGTCATCACCCATCGTACGGTAAAGAAGGGCGATGTGCTGAAGCTGAAGCAGGCGCGCGGCGGAGGATTTGCCGTAAGTCTGATGGCGAAATAAAAACGTTTTGATTTTTGTAATGGTATTTTTTAGGAGGGTGTGGCATTATTGTCATACCCTCCTGTTACTGTTTTATAAAGACAATCACTCAATAATTATTCAAACAACAAATCTATACTGATAATGAACCGAAACAATTCTTCCTGCAAGCAGCTTGTTCTTGCCTCTGCACTCTCAGCCCTTACGCTCACCGCAGCGGCTCAGAACGACAGCAATATCTAACTTTACGAAATTTTGGTGGTACAAAGTTACGTATTACATTTTTTGGGTGTTTTTCGTCGTTTTTGTGTTTTTCCCGCACTTTTTTGATGGGTTTGGCTTGATTTTTCGGCATCCACTCGCCTATCTACGTTTCGATAATCTACGTGGCGATGTGGTTTATTCCTGTTTCGTGGTTTGCCTTAATCATTTCGTGGCTTGCCGTAATCGTTTCGTGGTTCGATTTTTCCGTTTCGTGGTTTGCCGTTAGGATGTCTTGGGTCTCGGTGGTTTTCGGGTTGGTCGGTGGGGTAGAGTGATGGCGCACGGCGGTCGTGTCGGGCTGCTGCGTATGGGCGTCTGTGGTGTATGGGTGAGGTCGATGGGGTGAGCGGATGAGCGGATGGTTTCTCTGGGTGGGCCTTGGATGGCGCGGACTCTCCCGCGTGGCGTCATCCTTTGTCGCCAAGGGGCGCTACGGCCGGCGTGCTTGGGTTAAGGGCAAAAAAAAATGGACTCCGCTGAGTCCAAAACCTTGTTAACCTTAAATCTAATACTATGAAAAACACGATGCAAAGGTATCCAGATTGCGCGAATCAGCCAAATGTTTCGGCCAGAATTGTCTCCGAAGGTATCTTTTCTTGACATATATCAAACATCTGCTTGACCCTCAACGGTTAAGTGAACCTCCGCGAGCCCAGATGGCGCCTCTGCCGACGGCGAAAACCACGAGAAAGTAAAAATAATTGATGATTGATTTGGTATTGTCTTCTTTATTCATTACCTTTGCAAAAGTATTAGAAAAGAAGAGGATAATAAAAGTTGGAATTTCGACAACCTGCAAAGCTGTTGGAATTCCTTATTTTATTGTTGTCTGTCCAATGTAGAACAAATTAATTCAAAAATTATGGCTTACATGTCGCAAGAGGGCTACGACAAACTCGTAGCCGAGCTCCGCAGGCTCGAATCGATTGAGCGCCCCAAGGCATCAGCCGCAATCGCTGAAGCCCGTGACAAGGGTGACTTAAGTGAAAACTCAGAGTACGATGCTGCCAAGGAGGCACAGGCTCACCTGGAGAGCAAAATCAACAAAATGAAACTAACCATCGCCGAGGCCAAGATAGTAGATATGTCGCGTCTCAGCACAGACACTGTACAGATTATGTGCAAGGTCGAAATGACCAACGTGGCCAACCAGGCTAAGATGACCTATACCATCGTGAGCGAGAGTGAGGCCAATCTGCGCGAGGGCAAGATTTCCATCCACACCCCCATCGCCCAGGGACTCCTCGGCAAGAAGGTGGGCGAGGTCGCCGACATCAAGATTCCCAACGGCGTCATCCATCTGCGCATCGATCGCATCTCGATCGACTGATAGCGGGCTCGCAACCACGCTCTATACATCAACCCAAACCAACAATACGATTATGGCTACCATTTTCACTAAGATTGCAGCCGGTGAGATACCGAGCTACAAGTGTGCCGAGAGTGCCGACTTCTATGCATTCCTCGACATCAGTCCTCTCACCAAGGGTCACACGCTGGTGATACCCCGCAAGGAGGTCGATTACATCTTTGATATGGACGACGCCGAACTGGCCGCTTTCCAGGTGTTTGCCAAGAAGGTGGCACAGGCCATCCGCGCCGCGTTCCCCTGCCGCAAGGTGGCCCAGGTGGTGCTGGGTCTCGAGGTGCCTCATGCCCACATCCACCTCATGCCCATCAATTCAGAGGCTGATGTGGATTTCCGCAAGGAGCACCTCTCTCTCGAGCCCGAAGAGATGCAGCGCATAGCCGACAGCATCTACGCCGAGTTCCAGAAGCTCTGAGCGTCGCCCCCGACACCCTCATACATAGAGAGCCGCCGACAGGCGCGCTTCCCCGGTCATGGAGAAGCGGCCTGCCGGCGGCTCTTGTGTTGTAGTGGATGACCTTTAGTCCAGCGACTTGGCGCTCCACCAGGCTGTGCGGGCTTTGACATAGCCCACCACGCCGTCTTTGTTTACCTTGTACCATCCCTTCTCGAGGCCCAGACAGGCTGCCGACTCGGGAATGTAGCCCTTGGTGCTGGTGAGCTGCCCTACCACGGCCGACTTGGCGTCTGCAGACTTGTAGATGTTCACCTTGCCGTCGGCCTTGCGACAGCATACCCATCCCTTGCCTTTCTCGGGCGACCAGATTTCGATGCGGTGGGTCTTCTTGTCGACCCATCCGTCGTCCTGGCACATCACGTGGTACTTGTCGGCGGTCTCGCCGATGTACTCACAGGCCATACCGTCGGGGCCTATCACCATCTTGACGGGTTTCACCGCTTGCGCCTGTGCGCTCCAGCATGCCATGGCTGCCATGGCTACGAGCCAAAACTTTCTTGCTTCCATACCTATGTTATTAAGGGTTTACACGTATTCGTCGCCACGCTTCATCTGCACGTCGTTGACATACTTGCGTATCAGGTCAGACGAGTCTTCCTTCTTGCAGATGAGCAGCACGTTGCCTTCCTCTGCCACGATAAACCCGTCGAGCCCGTTGATGACCGCCAGCTTGCCCTTGGGCAGCTTGATGATATTGTTGTGGGCGTCTTCGGTCATCGCCTCCGAGTCTATCACCACGTTGTCGCCGTCGGCGCGCCTCATAGCTTCATACACATTGTGCCATGTGCCTATGTCTGCCCATCCAAACCGGCACTCCATCACATACACGCTCCCCGACTTCTCCAGGACGCCGCGCTCTATTGACATGTTGGGGTAGGAGGGGAAGTTGTCCTGTATGAAGCGGTTCTCCTCGTCCAGCGTCCATTGCGGGTTGCTCTCGTCGAGGTTGCGCAGCACGCTGGGGAGGAAGGTGCTGAACGTGTGGTAGAGGAAGCGCGTGTTGGCGAGAAACATACCCGTGTTCCAGTAGAACTCGCCGCTCTCCATAAACATGCGGGCAAATTCGCGGTCGGGCTTCTCTGTGAACGACTGCACGCAGTAGACCTCGTTGCGGGCCACTTCGCCTTTCTGGATATAGCCGTAGCCGGGCTCAGGGCGCGTGGGCTTGACGCCCATCGTGAGCAGACAGTCGTTGGAGCTTACGAAGTCGAAGCCCTCGCCCACGTTGGCGAAGAACTGCTGCTCGTCCAGCACCATCTGGTCGGAGGGGATGGCCAGCAGACAGGCATCCTCGTTGGTATGGTTGATGCGGTGGCACGCCCACGCCACGCTGGGTGCCGTGTTGCGGTGTATGGGTTCGGCCAGGATATGGTCGTCGTCCACCTCGGGCAACTGCTCGTGCACCAGGTCGAGGTAGGCCATATTGGTGTTGATGTATATGTGGTCCAGAGGCAGCATCCGCCGCATGCGGTCAAAGGTCTGCTGCAGCAGCGTGCGCCCGCAGCCGAAGAAGTCTATGAATTGTTTGGGCCGTGCTTCACGACTGCAGGGCCAGAGGCGTCGTCCCTTGCCTCCTGCTATGATTACACAGTAATTGTTGTTTATGTTAGTCATATATATATGTCTGTAAGATGAGGTTTCTAATCGGCGGCTAAGATAACCATTATCCCCGAATGGCGCAAGCATTTTTGCGTTTTTCTGAAAAAAAGTTTGTTAATTCGGAAAAATGTCTTACCTTTGCATCCGAATTATTGGATAGAGTTGCCCAGATGGCGGAATCGGTAGACGCGCTGGTCTCAAACACCAGTGGAGCAATCCGTGCCGGTTCGACCCCGGCTCTGGGTACAAGGAAGCAGCCAAGTGTTATTACTATAACGCTTGGCTGCTTTTTTGAGCCCCATTCACCAACCCGCCGCAAGGGCAAAGCGCACCAATAGAAGCCCCATCCCAACCTTTCCCAAGGGGAAGGAGTCTTGTCTAAACGCCTCAAACACAGCAGGAAGCAGCTCCCGCCCCTTGGGGAGGGCTGGGGAGGGGCTTTTGGTTTGCCTCCGCAAGCAGCAGCAACTCTGTAGGAGTTGCGATTTCACAGCCCAGGGTTGCGGGCGAAGCTCGCTACCCTGGGTAACTGCCCCCACTAACCTGGCAACTCTGTAGGAGTTGCGCTTAGCCGAAGGCGTTACTTGTAGTGTATATGCCCATATACCTTGAATATGCTATCGCAAGAAGCTACAAAAAGATTTGTGGCTTTTCAGGGCTTCGCCCTATGCGTCCGTGTGTGTCGGGAGATATCTCGAGAGCGAGCTCTCGGATATTCCCCGCCACCCCCATCCGCGCCTGCTTGGTGGCAGGCTGAAAAGCCGCAAATACAAAAAGTCCGCCGTTGGCGGTAAAAAAAGTCCGGCTAACGCCGGTACAAAAAAAGATTACCTTATTTTCTATCGGCAGGTGTCAAACAGATGGAATGATACAATCAGCTGTTTTTTTACCGCCAAAGGCGGCTTTTTTTACGGCCGCTGGCCGCTTTTTGAACCATGCCGGCTGTTGTCGTCATGCAAGGCATGGCGTTGGGGGAAGGCGGCGACGACAAGGAGGAAAACTCGTTTTCCGACTGCCGTCACCGACAGCCACAAAAAGGCGAAGCCGACAACATCCGCCATGGCTTTTTGTGTTTATATCAACTTATTACATAAGTAGGTAATAATGGATTAACCCCGCAATTGGCCTCCCGCAAGCAGCGGCAACTCTGTAGGAGTTGCGATTTCGCAGCCCAGGGTGGCGGGCGAAGCACGCTACCCTGGGTAACTGCCCCACTAACCTGACAACTCTGTAGGAGTTGCGTTTAGCCGAAGGCGTTACGCGCATGAGGATAATGAGTAGGAATGGGTAGATGGTTATTATCAGATTGAGTATAACGCCTTCGGCTAAGCGCAACACTTTACCTTTCCGCGTCGCAAAGCGCCGCGCCGGTGACCTTCGGTTCAGCGTTGCTCCACCTTATTATATATATACCCAGGGTAGAGGCGCTGCGCACCTCAACCCTGGGCTATGGAAACGCAACTCCTACAGAGTTGCCAAGGGTGCGTTCTGTCCGCGATAGAAGCCCCATCCCAGCCTTCCCCAAGGGGAAGGAGCCGCACCCAACAGCCTCAAACACAGCAGGAAGTAGCTCCCGCCCCTTGGGGAGGGTTGGGGAGGGGCTTTCAATTATCCTCCACTCCTCTCCTGATATCCTTCGGCGTCACGCCATACGTCTTGCGGAAGGCGTGGTAGAAGCTCGAGGTGTGTTCAAAGCCGCAGCGGCTGGCTATCTCGTCAATGCCCATCCTCGTGTCGTTCTCCAGCAGATGTCGGGCACGCTTCATCTTGATTTTCATCACAAACGAGGCGGGCGAACAGCCCGTTATCGCCACTATCTTGCGATGGAACTGGCGTGAGCTCATGCACAGCTTGTCTGCCAGTGCATTGATGTCGAGCGCCTGCTTGTCGAGCAGCAGATAGATATGGTCTACGGCCTTGGCTACAAACCTCCGCTCGGCATCGGTGAGCCTGCCCTCTTCGTCGTTGTTGCTGCTTGTCATGCCATCGCCAAACTTGCTGCGCAGCGAGCGATGCCTGTCGAGCAGCTTCTCGACCACCGTGCGCAGTTCGTCCACATTGAACGGCTTGGAGATATAGGCGTCGGCACCCGCTTTGATGCCCTCGATGCGCTCCTGCTCCGTAATCTTCGCCGTGACGATGACGATGGGGATATGGTTGACCACCTCGTTGGCCCTCACGCGTCGGCAGAGCTCCAGACCATCCATGTCGGGCATCATCACGTCGGTCACTATTAGGTCGGGCACTAGGTCTATCGCCTTCTGTAGTCCGTCGCCTCCGTTGGTGGCATAAGCCACGCTGTAGCGGTCGGCGAGCAACTTGCCTATATAGGCTGCGATGTCGCGGTTGTCCTCGACCACCAGCACCGTGTACTGGCTGTCGTCGCAGTCGCAGTCGGTGAGCGCCTGTTCCTCTGCCGGCAGCACCGGCATGTTGTCCATCGTCTTCTCCGTCAGTTTGTTCTCGCATACGTTGTTGATGGGTATCTCTATACTGAATGTTGTGCCTTCTCCCACCTTGCTCCTTACGCTTATCTTGCCATGCACCGAGTCTACCACGTTCTTCACCAGTGCCAGACCCACACCCGTGCCTATGTTCTTGGCATCGTTCTCACCCTGGTAGAACGGTTTGAACGCATTGGCTGCCGTCTCTTCGTCCATGCCTTCGCCCGAGTCGCTCACCTCCACGTGCAGCGTGTCCTCGATGCGCCACATCGACACGTTGATTTTACCGAACTCCGGCGTGAACTTCAGCGAGTTGGATATCAGATTGTTCAGCAGCTTGCTCACATAGTCGGGCACAAAGTCCATCGTCACCTCCTCCTTGACATACAGTTGCAAGTCGATGTTCTTGCTGCGGGCGTAGTCGCGATAGGTGTCTACGAGCATCGTCACATAGGTGGTGATGCTGCCGTTGCGCCAGTCCAGCTTGCCCTCCTTCGACTTGAGCTTCGAGATGTCGAGCAGCTGGTTGATGAGTGTCAGCAGACCCTTTCCCTGCCGCTCTATGGTCAGCGCGTGGCTCTTCACCTCGTCCTGCGGGTTCTTCTGCAGTTCCTGACTCAGTCCGAGTATCACGGTGAGCGGCGTCCTGAACTCGTGGGTGATGCTCGTGAAGAAGTTTTCTCGCATCTGCGCCACCCTCTTCAGGTTCATGTGGTTGTGGTGGTTCACGCGCTGTGCGTAGAAGAATATCACCAGCGCACAGCTGAGCAGCAGCACTATGATGACGAAGATGACGCTGCTCACCATCCGTGCCGACCGCTCGCTCTGCAGCGTCATATTCGCCGCGTCCATCATCCTTGCCTGCTGGGTGCGTTCGATGGCGAGTCCCGCGTTCTGTATGCGGTTCACCTTCTCCATGTCTACCACGCTGTCCTGCATCGCGCCCGCCTTCTCGTGGGCTGCGAGCGCCGCACTGTAGTCGCCCGTGCGTTTGTAGTGCTTATAATATAAGGTGTAGACCTCTGCCAGATATTCATACGACTTGATTTTCTCCGCCATCCGCTTTGCCTTGCCCAGGAAGTTAAACGCCCTGGCGTTGTCACCCTTGGTCAGGTTGATGCTTGCCAGCGCGATGAGCGAGTTCAGAGCATGCCAGTCGTCGTGCGAAGCCTTCATCAGCTCGTAGGCTTTCTCATATTCCTCCTCTGCCTTGTCATACCGTCGCTCCCGTTCATACATCGAACCGTAGTAGGTATGGCAGAGCGAGATGCCGAGCATGTTGTTCACCTTCTGGTTCAGCTCCATCGACTTGCGGAAGTACGCCCACGCCGAGTCGTTCATGTTCTGATGGCGGAAGATGGAGCCTATGTTGGCGTAGTTGATGGCTTGCCCCAGTTCGCTCTTCAGCTCCTTCTCGCCGGCGAGCGCCATGCGCAGCGCACTGTCGGCGCGCTCGTAGTTGCCCACGGTGAGGTAGATGTTGCCCAGTCCGTTGAGCGCCACCACGCGACTCTTCTTCGCCACGTGCGAGGTGTCGCCGCTCGCCTTGCTGATGGTCCACGCGCGGTAATGGTAGTCTTGCGCCACGTCGAGCACGCCCAGTCTGCGGTAGTCGGTGCCCAGGTTGTTGAGCGCCTGCACCATCTCCAGCGTGTCGTCCAGGTCTTCGGCGAGCGTCAGCTCTTCGCCATGGTAGCGCAGTGCCTCGTCAAAGAGGCTCTCGTTGCGCATCTTCCGGCCTATCTCTCTGCACACGATGATGCGCCCCAACACATTGCCTTCCTTCTCCATACGCTTCTGCAGCATACGGAGAGTGTCGATATTGTGTGAAGAAGAGATGAGGCTGTCCAGACTTTTGCGCACGGCCATAGGAGTCGTCGCCTGTCGCTGTCCGCAGGCTATCATCAGCAGACCGATTACCATCATGTACCACAGTGTGGTGGCGTTGCTCTGTCGTGGGGTATTCATAAGCAGCACTTTTTTGGAGGAGTATTAGGTTATGCTTGCAAAGATAATGATTGTTATCGAAATACAAATCTTTTTCCATCTTTTTTCTTCTTCCCCCCGCGATTTTTATCATTTCATCGCTGGTGATGGTGCGCATCATGGTAGCAGGGCCAGTCGCGTCGCCCGAACAGATAGTAAAGACACTCCGAGCCATCGCCCCCATCCGCATTTCCGTCATTGCGACGAATACGGATGGTTCTGATAAAACAGAATTAACCTCCTTCGTCGTGTTCCATATTAATTAGGGCATTTGTGATTAATAACGCATCGTAGATGGTACGCTCCCAACGACCATGAGTAGTTGGCCCAATGTGGGAGGTACGCTCCCTGCTGCAATGGATGGTTGGCCCATAGCAGGCGGTACGCACCCTGGCAACTCTGTAGGAGTTGCGCTTCCCCAGCCTAGGGTTGCGGGCGCAGTCCGCTACCCTGGGTATTGATACAAAAAGGGATAGCAACGCTGTAGGAGTTGCGTTTAGCCGAAGGCGTTATCCATAGCAGGATAATGGGTTGAGATGTGTAGGGGGAGTACTCCTAAACTCAATTTGTAATATTCTTCCCAACCCTTGCAGCCCATCCTGCGCCACGGGCAATGCCCTCGGCTGGCTCGTAACGGCCGTTACGCGGTCACGTATCGTCCGTCACGTGCCCACGTATCAGTTGTCACGTGCCCACGTTTCATCCGTTACGAACCACCAATGATGGTCGCGGGCGATGCACACCGGCCGATAGAAAGCCCCTCCCCAACCCTCCCCAAGGGGCGGGAGTTCA
>NZ_NPJL01000082.1:0-30490 GCF_002251325.1 Prevotella sp. P4-67 | reverse complement strand
GAGTATATTCTTTTTTTCGTGGTAAAGTTAGTAAATATTTATGAATCAAGCATATACAAAGCTATTTTTCTAATGGCGGTCATTAGAAAATGACAAGAAACTTTTTCTAATGACCGATTTGGGTTTAAGGCAGAAGGAAAGCGCAAATACCACCGTGAAAGCCGCATGTCAAAGGCGGAAATCATGATTATAATGATTCTCTTTCATTCATCAGGGTATCGCTGCCTGAAGCATTTCTATCTCGAAAAGGTATGCAAACACATGCGCCATCTGTTTCCTGAGGTGGTATCATACAATCGTTTCGTTGAACTGGAACGGGAGATTGCCATCCCATTGATAGTGTTCATCAAGAAGGTCTTGCTTGGCAAGTGTACAGGTATCAGTTTTGTCGACAGCACACCTCTGCGAGTATGCAAGAATCAGAGAATCCATATTCACAAGACCTTCAAGGGTATCGCACAAAGAGGCAAATGCTCCATGGGTTGGTTCTTTGGATTCAAACTTCACTTGATATGCAACGAGAAAGGTGAATTGCTCAACTTTATGATAACCCCTGGGGATGTTGACGACCGAAAACCTCTTGAATATAAAGTTTTTGTCGAATTCATTTATGGAAAGCTCGTTGGTGATAAAGGATATATTGGAAAGCGTCTGTTTGAAAGACTTTTTGTGGATGGCATTCAGCTTATCACGAAACTCAAGAGCAACATGAAGGGAGCTTTGATGTCCGTTTCCGACAAGTTGCTGCTCAGGAAGAGGGCGATCATTGAGACTGTGAATGATGAACTGAAGAACATTGCCCAAGTTGAGCATTCACGACATAGAAGCTTTGACAATTTTGTAGTCAATCTTCTGGGAGGTATAGCTGCATACTGTTACTTCCCAAAGAAACCAACCATACGAGTACAGACCGTGGACATTTCAAATGACAGGCAACTTACTTTATTCTAAAGTATATTCGTCGAACTCACGTTAATTAATATAGGCGCAACATATAATCAATATAGACGCGCTTATAAACGGAATAAACAGAATTTCGAATTCTTGGCATTGTATCAATAGACTGCCTTAACCAACAAGGAAACTGAGAACAACTGAAATGAGAGCAATAAAGCGAATAGTGCTTACACTGTCTATGACCTTATTGTGCTGCCCGCAAGTCTTTACAGACAGCATCATGGACCGTATGCGCACCCGCGACTTCTCCCCCATCGACTATATGGGATATGTGCTCACCATGTGGTACAATGGTTTCTTCAACTATCCCTTCGTGGTGCGTGTCAGCATCTTCATGATTCTCATCTGCTGTATATCGATGGTCGTCTTTACCATTTCTATCAGTGTCAACAAGCATTTCGAGGGCCGACGCAACCGCATCTACAACCGCTACTACAAGCGTTTCTACGACATCTTCTGCGAGATAACACTCAATAAGGACAAACTCACCCGCAACGAGATCGACGAGCGCATAGGCCTCACCACCCGCGACATAGCCCGCCGCAAGAAGCCCAAGTACATGTTTGCGCTGTGCATGCTGCTGGTGCAGGTCAAGTCAGACTACTACAACGAGTACAACTACCGCAACGTGCGCACCCTCTGCAACGCCCTCGCCATCGAAGAGTTCATGGAGCGTATGCTCGTGTTCGGCTCGCGCACCAACAGGCGTCGCGCGCTGCAAATCTCCCAGTTCATGATGATTGACCTGCCCGAGTCGGTGCTGGTGCGCCTGCTCAACTCCGTCAACAAGGTCATCCGTAAGGAGACACGTATGTACTATCTGTGGCTGAGCGACTACAATCCCTTCAGATTCTTCATGGAGAGCGAGCTGCACAACTATGATTGGCGCGAATGGGACGCTCTGGAGATACACTTCCTGATGAGAGCACGCCATATAGCCAACAAGGAGATGCCCTCGCTGCCCCCTATCATCGCCGAGTGTGAGAACGAGAAGCTGCAAGCCTGTCTGATCAGAGAGGTGGGCTACTGGGGCACAGCCGAGGATGTGGACAACATGAAGAAATACCTGGCCCACAAGAGTCAGGTGGTACGCCAGGCTACCATAGAGTGTATCATCAAGGCCCATCTGGTATCAGCAGAGCCGCTGCTCATGGCTGCCTACGCCCATCAGAACGAGCATCTGCGCCTGTTTATCCTCCGCGCCCTGGTGTCATTCAACACGGGCCGCGCCATCCCCTTCTTCCTGAAAGCATGGAGCGAGTCCAAGGTCCAGTCGACCAAGCTCAACATCATCATGTCGCTCAGCCTGTATGGCGAGAAGGGCATGGAAGAGTTTGAACGCCTGGAGAGAGAGTGTACCGACAAGGACGACAGTATCCTCTTCAAGCAGGTTAGAGTGTTTGACAGTTATATCAAGAATTTGGCACGATGAAAGAGATTATATTATACACCTACGGATATCTCGTCTTCTTCTACTCGATGGCGCTGATGTTCAGCTACGTGATGCTGGTGATCCTGTCGTTCAGAGAGACACGCCGCTCGCGCCACTCCCTGAGCGACATCTACGTGAAGAAGATATTCGACAACTCGCCCTATACCCCCGGTGTGTCTATCGTGGCTCCCGCCTACAACGAGGAGAACACCATCGTGGACAACGTGAAGTCGCTGCTCTCGCAAGACTGGCCCAAGTTTGAAGTCATCATCGTCAACGACGGTAGCAAGGACCGCACGCTGGAGAAGATGATTGAGGAGTTTGACCTCGTCGAAGTGCCCTATCTCTACAAGCAGCGCATCATCGCCAAACCGTTCAAGCGTATGTTTATCTCCAACCGCAAGGAGTATGAGAAGCTGCGCGTGGTGGACAAGGAGAACGGTAGTACCAAGGCAGACCCCGTGAACGCCGGTCTGAACGTAGCCAACTATCCCTACTTCATCAATACCGACGTAGACTGTATCCTCTCCAAGAACGCTATCCGTATGTGCGTGCGCCCTATGGTGGAAGAAAGGAACGTGATAGCCGTATCGGGCGTGATGAACATCTCCAATGCCTGCAAGGTGGTCAACGGCGAGCTCATCAAGTACAGCATACCCTGGTCGCCCATCCCTCTGTTCCAGACACTGGAGTATCTGCGCTCGTTCATGATAGGCAAGATGGGCTGGAGCCACATCAACGCCATGCCTAACGTATCGGGAGGTTACGGTATGTTTGACACCGAGATAGCCATCAACGCCGGCGGATACTCTGCCGACTCGCTGGCAGAGGATATGGACATGCTTACCCGCATGATAGGCTACTGCTGCGACTTCGACAAGCCCTACCGCGTGATACAGATACCGCAGACCTGCTGCTGGACGGAAGGTCCGTCCAACCTGCGCATGCTGTACCGCCAGCGTGTGAGATGGGGACACGGCCTGATACAGACATTTGCCAAGTATTACCGCATGATGTTCAAGAAGAAATACCGTCAGCTGGGTCTCATCACGATGCCCTACCTCTTCATCTTCGAATTCATCGCCCCCGTCATCGAGCTGATAGGTTTCTGCACGTTCCTCTACCTCGCCTTCACGGGCGGCGTCAACTGGGGCACAGCCTGGATTATCTTCCTGATGATGTATATCTTCTGCTTCCAGCTCTCGTTTGTCGTTATCTATTACGACTATCTGCAGACCCGCATGCGCGGCTGGAGCTATCTGCGACTCGTGCTCGCTGCCCTGCTCGAGCCCTTCTTCTACCACCCCTTCATCATGCTCTTCTCGCTGCGCGGCTACCTCAAGTTTATCATGGGTAAGCGTATCGTATGGGGCGAGATGCAGCGCAAGGGTTTCAACAATCCCAACAGCGGCAACGCTCAGGGCCAGGCCGACAACAGTCCCGGCCCCGACATCACTATAGCCACCCAAACCACCGAATAAAGAACCAAAACCAAAGTCATGATGATGAAAATACATAAACCACAGATATGCGGCATGGCGCTGACCCTGATGATGGCAGCCTCGGCACTCACGTTCACCCCTGCACAGGTGCAGGCACAGTCGATAGTGAAGACCAAGGACATCCATCTGCCCGACTACTACGACACCACGGTGCGCGCCGCCTTCAAGCGCGGCAACTGGGAGGGCGGCAAGCGTCTGCTCGACGAAGGCCTGAAGCGCTACCCCGACGTGTCGACGCTCAACGAGCTCGCCGGCCGCTACTACTACCACAAGAAGTCCTACGACGACGCCCGCTTCTATCTGGTGCGCGCCCTGCGCGACAACAACGCCAATGTCGAGGCCAAGCAGCTCATCATCAATGTCGAGGAAGAGACACGCAACTACTCGAGCGCCATCTGCTACGTCAACGAGCTGCTCGAGATACATCCCTACTGGAAAGGACTCTGGCGCCGCAAAATCAACCTCTACCGCAAGCAGAAGAACGATGTGGAGGCCGACCGTCTGCTGGAGCGCCTCTGCCATATCTACCCCAACGACGCACAGCTGAAGAAAGACCTGAACTATCGCCTCGAACAGCGCGCCATCGCCGACCGCAAGGCGGGCGACAAGAACGGCGCCATAGAGTCGCTGCAGCAGCTGGTCAACAACGACCCCAAGAAGGAAGAGCACTATCTGATGCTCTGCAACCTGCTCCTGCAGCAGGGTCGCCGCAGCGAAGCCATCGACGTGGCCGACCGCGGCGTGAGCAATCTGCCCGGCAGCTACCGCCTCATCATCAAAAAGGCTGGCATCCTGGCCGAAGACAACCGCTATGGCGAGGCGATGGCGTTTGTGGAACGCTGCATGAAGCACAACCACAGCGGCCAGCTCAACAGCTTCTACGGACAGCTCCAGGCCGACGCCGCCCGCGCTGCCGCCAAGGGCGACCCCTATATCCTCTATGGCAAGGTCTATGAGCGCACCAAGAGCCAGGAGTCGCTCGACTATCTGCTCAATACCGCCATCACCCGCGGCTACTACGACGACGCCCTCACCTATATCGCCGCCGAGCGCAAGCGCAAGGGCGACACCGAAGACCTGCTCTACAAGGCATACATCGTAAACCGCCGTATGGGCAACGCCCAGGCTGCATCGAGTCTGCTCAGCCGCCTCTACCAGCGCAACCCCGCCAACAAGGACGTGGCTGACGAGCTGGCGCGCGAGCGCCTCACCCGTGCCATGGAGATGATGAACAATGGCGATTACGGAGAAGCCCTCCCCCTGCTCGAGTTTGCCGCAGAGCACTCTACCGACAAGGAAGTGCGCGAGGCTGCCTTCAACCGCATGGTGACCTGCAACGTAGAGTTGCGCCGCTATACTGCCGCCGAGCGTGCGCTCGCTGACTATCAGGCACAGTTCCCCGATGCGCCCAACACCATACTCAAGCACGCCGACATCCTCAGCCGCAGCGGACGCACCGAGGCTGCACTCGAACTGATTGCCAAGAAATGTGAGGAGGAAGACGACGCCCTCACCCGCGCCCAGTATGTCAACGCTTACGAAGAAGCTGCCGTGCCCCACATCAAGCGCCTCATCAGGCTGGGCGCCTATGGCAAAGCCTATACGCAGAGCCTGCGCCTGCTCGAGATATGCCCCCTCTCTGAAGACGGTCTGCAATATGCTGTCAACACCTCTGCCCAGCTCAAGCGCTGGAAGGAGCACCGCCGCTGGGTGGCTCTGGGCCGCGAGCGCTATCCCAATGACAACTTCTATGTGGTCAAGCAGGCTGCGCTCTACACCACCGACCGCAAGTACTCCAACTCTCAGGACATCCTGCTGCCCAAGGTGGCAGAGTATATGGGCGACTCGCTGCTGATACGCGCCAACAGTACCAACAGCAGCGACTGGGCCATGGCGCTCCTGGACCGTCACCAGAACGACTCGGCTATGGCCGTCATCAACAAGGCGATAGAGTATGACAGCGAAAACCGTCTGCTGCTCTACACCAAGGGTCTCATCTTTGAGGCTAAGCATGAGTATGACTCTGCTTATGTCTACCAGAAATACTACCGTCCGGGCTACGGCGAGGAGGCTTCGTTCCGGCGCCATCTCGACGGACTCGTGGCACGCGGCTACCGCAATGGACTCAACTTTGAATACCTGCAAGGACGCTATGGAGAAGAAGATGTAATCACGGCTGTGGCTTCGATAGAGTATACACGCAAGCTGGACGATACCGACGCCGTCGGCGTGCGCTTCAACTACGCCGGCCGCGAGGGTGCCGCCAAGGACACCAAGAGCGACGACCAGCAGCCCGGAGGTACGGGCATCCAGCTGGTGGGCGAATGGACACACCAGTTTGACGACCTGTGGTCGGGAACGGCTACGGTGGGCTTGGCCAACAAGTACTTCCCCCAACTCATGGCTAACGCCCGTCTCACCCGCAACTTCACCCATGACTGGGAAGGCGAGGTGCATGCCGGTTTCCGCCGCATCAACTCCTACGAGAAACGGTTCAGATGGCAGGCTACAGGCGAGGACTCGCCGGCATGGGTCTTCGACCACTGGGACGACACCCACAATCTGCTGCTCAACCTGGGCATCGGCGCCAGCAAGACCATCGACCTCTTCTGGCTCAACGGTCGTCTGGACCTCTACAACATGAAGAGTAAGATGTATGCCAACCTGATACTGCAGGGCAAGTACTTCATGCTCAACGACGGCAAGTCGTGCATACAGGCACTGGCGAGCATCGGCTCGGCGCCCGAAGCGTCGATGATAGACAACGCGATGCCTGGTACCTTCAGCCGACTCAACACCCAGGTGGGCCTGGGCGGTCAGTACCGCATACACCGCAATGTCACACTGGGCGTGCTGGGCACCTGGCTCACCTACTACACCCAGACCAACACCCGCACGGGCACCGAAGAGAGCCCCATCGACGGCGTCAATACAAGATACAAAAACCTGTTCAACATAGATGTACAAGTTCTCATCAGCTTCTAAGACAATGGCCACAGCAGTGTGCGCGCTGATGCTCGCCCTGCCTGTCACCCTGCTGGCTGCATGCTCGGGCACAGAGCTCAAGCCCTTCAGCCAGTACAGCGAGTATGCCGTCAAGGCTGCCGACGACGGCGACCCTGGCGACGCCAAATGGGCTGCCTATCTGAAGAGTCACTTCCAGAAACGGGCTACCGACCGCGACTGCATCATCGCCGGAAAAGCGCAGGACGACAGTCAGCTGCAGCTGGTGGTCGACCTCGACGGCAGCATGGACAGCGACTACGAGGTGGCTGTGGCACCGCACGAGATAAGACTCAAGGCGCGCTCTACCGAAGCGATGCTCTGGCTGCAATACCAGTTCATGAGCTCGGCGTCGGCTGATGACGGCCGCTTCCTCTCTGCCGACCTGCCTCCCGCAGTGGTCGACTGCAGGAGCGACGCCAAAGGCAGCTTCGCCTTCGAGCATCGCAGCATCTACACCCCTACCAATACCAATGCCGACATGATGCCCATACTGGGTGTGGGCAATGTAGACTTCGACTGGGGACTGTGGGGACACAATCTGCGCAAGGTATTTACCGACGGTATACCTGCCGAAGCGACGGCTATGGTCAATGGCAAGCGCGACGCGGGGCAGTTCTGTTTCTCGTCGGAGGCTCTCTACCATGCCTATGAGCAGTTTGTGATAGACCAGTATGGCGACGGCAGCGACGGGGTGACCACCCGCTTTGCCGTGGTGCCCAACGACAATCGGCTGGAGTGCCAATGCGCCGCATGCAAGGCAAAAGGAAACACACCGCAGTCGGCTACGCCGGCAGTGACAGCACTCATCGAGCGGCTGGCGCGCCGTTTCCCGCACCAGATGTTCTTCACCTCGGCCTACTCGACCACCCGCACGGCTCCCACACACCGTCTGCCCGACAACGTGGGCGTGATGGTGAGCGCCATCGACATGCCTATGGCGCCGGAAGCATCACAGGCCAAGGGCCACGAGGGTCTCGAGGCGCAGATCAAGGCTTGGCAGAAATGCTGCGGCAGAGTCTATGTGTGGGACTACATGCGCAACTTCGACGACTACCTCACCCCCTACCCCTGTCTACACCACATGCAGAGCAGACTGCGCTTCTACCGCGACTTGGGTATCAAGGGCGTGTTCCTCAACGGCAGCGGATATGACTATGCGCCGTTCGACGATGTGCAGACCTATGTGCTGGCACAGCTGCTTATCAATCCCGATGTCGA
The DNA here is from genome assembly GCF_002251325.1 of Prevotella sp. P4-67. NCBI lineage: Bacteria > Pseudomonadati > Bacteroidota > Bacteroidia > Bacteroidales > Prevotellaceae > Prevotella > Prevotella sp. P4-67. Next base: position 22,375 of record NZ_NPJL01000082.1, on the reverse strand, counting down.
CATCGAGGCTTGCGCCAGCCGCTACTTCGCCTCGGCTTATCCCAAGACGGGTCAGCTGCTCGGCGACTACTATCGCAAGATAGAAGAGCAGGCACTGCACCACACTCTACCCTTCTACGGCGGCATCGACGAGGCGCTCGGCACTTGGCTCAACGCCCAGCAGTTTGGCGAGTTCTTCTCCACGATGGACCGGGCTTCCAAGCAAGCCGACGAGGCTGAACGCAGCAAGCTCAACCGTCTGCTTACGGCGCTTGCCTTTACCCGCCTGGAGATTATGCGCAGTCAGCAGCAGGCACCAAGCCGTCAGCAGATAGAGGCGATGACCTCGCTGCTGTCACACCATACCGCCTTCAAGGACATGGCCAACTACCGTGAGAGCGACGGCGACCTCGACGGTTACCTCAAGCAGTGGAAGGAGAGCTATCCTTGGCTCGATACCGCCGGCAATCTGCTCCACGGCGCCAACATCGATGCCGAGCCCAAAGCCGACACCCATCTCCTCACCGACGGCAAGCAGGGATTTGCCACCGACTATCATCTGGGTTGGCTGATCACATCGGCACCAGTACAGCGGTTCTCGGTATCATCGGGTCTGCCATCAGCAGCCGTCTTCCATGTAACGCTACTTCACGCACCACAATGGCACATCTTCGCGCCGTCATCGATAGAGGTCGTGCAGGGCGGAGTGGTGAAAGGCAAGGCCATCATAACCTCCCCGACCGACAGCCGCCGCGTCAGGGTGAGCATCAGCGCTACGGGCTTGCAGCCTGGAGTCAAGACCGAGGTCATCATCACGCAGACCGCTGCAGCGGAAGGGCGCAAGACGATGGCTCTCGACGAAATAGAAATAACCAACAGACAATGATGCATATACATTATTATATATATAAGGCGTCACGAGTACTCCTGCCTCTGGTCATAATAGGCATGACGGCAGTGATGGAGACCGCATGCACAAAGCGCGTGCGGCCCACCTACATCACCGTGTCCGACTCCATACGCCACTACTATCCCGTGGTGTCTGGCGAGGTGCTCGACCTCACCTACGTGGTACGCAACGAGGGCGACGACCCGTTCCTGATTGACGATATCCAGCCCTCGTGTGGCTGCATCGACGCTCCCAAGGACATCGACGCCATTCCGCCTCATGATTCCATCACCCTCAAGTTCTCCTTCGACACCACCAAGAACATCGGCTACGTCCGCCATAGCATCAGGCTCTTTGGCAACGTGCTCCCCCGCGGCATGGCTGTACTCACCTTTGATGTCAACGTGGTACCGCCTTCCTTTGACCAACCCGACTACGAGGAAGTTCATTCGCAGCGCCGTGCCAACAATGTCGAGGAACTTGTAGATGGCAAATCCTCGGAGAAAGGATATTATACCGCTCCCGACGCCTCGCGCGACAGCCGTCAGCACGTGAGGTATCCGTGGCGCGACTGACCCCAACAAGAGAATAATCATCAAAAATATAACAAACAAACATTTACAAACATTTCAAATCATTACAATTATGAAGAAAGTATTATTCATGATTTTCGCCGCAATGACCGTGATGGCATGCAGCGATGACTCCACTCCAGGAGTAGAGCCTGGAGGCGGCAGCCAGGCTAAGACTGAGCCAGCTACCGAAGTGTACATCCAGGGCAGCAAGGTGGCTGCCACCCGCGTAGCTGAGGTCCCGACCAACCGAGCATACTTCTTTATCCGCGTAGACAACCGTATCCCCGGCATCGGTAACTTCGACTCCAAAGAGTACTTCCCCCAGACCGAGACAGGTAAGAGCGTCATGGTCGCTGCCAACGAGGGTACCGTCGACGTGTACTACCCCAGCTGGAATAACAGCAGCATGAACCCCTGGTATGTCTTCGACACCAAGGGCGTGGCTACGCTGAAGGCCATTGACAAGATGCCCACTGTAGAGGACCTCATCAAAGCCGACAAGAGCAAGGGCAAGATCAACTTCAAAGGCGTTGACCTCAAGAAGCTCCACGTGCTGTGGTATATTGTCAAGTACCAGAACGTAGACTACCTGTGGCATGTCGACGGAGTGCTCACCGACAAGGACGTCAAGGACGTGACCGACATACCCAGTATCGGTGAGGACATCAAGAATGAGAACAAGGACCTCGAGGACAAGAGAGACGAGAGCACCGTGCTCCCTACGGGCAACGGCAATGTGGAGGTAGACATACACCAGCAGGCCCACAAGGACTGGAGTGAAATCAAGACCTCTATCCATGTCCGCGACGAAGCCGCCAAGAAGGTTATCGTCGAGATCCCTCTCGCCAAGGAGAACGTGGCTGAGCAGGACGACTTCGCCATCCGCACCTGGGACCTGAAGATTGACGCCAAAGTCTATATCAATGGCAACGAGTACGAGTTTGGCACCACAAATCCTGTGAAGGTAACCATTGAGCATCAGGCTACCAAGGTGGTCATTACTGCAGACTGCACAGCCGCTACAGAGTACATCCAGATGCTGCGCAAGGAGTATGGCGACGGCGTGACCGTTGAGGTTCACACCTACGGCAAGGGACTCACCGATGCCCAGCTATGGGAGAAACTCAAGAAGGCCACCGTGCGCGTCGAGCCCAGCGGCTACAAGTTCTTGAAGTACAACGGCGCCACCAGCGCCTACTTCACCAAGTAAGTGGCTGGCGTCTATACCATCCGAGACGCGATCAAAGACAAACAAATAACTGCCGTTGGCGCCTGCCAGTGTGAGCAGGCAGACGCCGACGACATCTTGATAACCATTACTAACTATTCAAAAACAACTTAGTATGAAAAAAGTATTGTTTATGGCTATCGCTGCAATCGCCATGATTTCCTGCAGCGACGACTCCACTTCCGGACAGGGGACAGGAGGCCAGGGCGGTCAGTCCAAGACCGAACCGGCTACCCAAGTGTACATCCAGGGCAACAAGACCGCTGCCACCCGTGCTGCGGCTGCCAAGGTGAACAAGAAGGGTGCCTATTTCTTCATCCGTTTAGACAACCGCATCGCCGGCGCCGAGGACTGCAAGTCGGGCGACTATTTCCCCCAGGACGTATTCGGCAACACTGTCTGGTTGCCATACAACAAGGGATATATAGACGCCGACTACGCCTACTATTCCAGAAATGACGACTACGACAAATACGTCTACGACAGCAAGGGAAAGGCCACCCTCGACGCTATAGTCGAACAACCGCAGCTCAAGAGCATCATCAAGGCCAACCTGAACCCCAAACTGAAGCTCAAGGACATAGATATCGAAGACCTCTACGTCATCTGGTACATGGTGAAGAAGCAGAAAGATAGCTGGCACGTGGACGGTGTGCTGACCAAGAAGACCAACAAGGACCTCTCGGCTATCCCCGGCGTGGGCGGCGACATCAAGGAGGAGAACAAGGACCTCACCGACAAGAAGGATGACAACACCGTGCCCGCCACCGGCGACGGCAACGTGGAGGTAGACATCCACCAGCAAGCCCACAAGGACTGGAGCGAAATCAAGACCTCTATCCATGTGCGCGACGAGGCTGCCAAGAAGGTTGTCGTCGAGATCCCTCTCGCCAAGGAGAACGTGGCAGAGCAGGACGACTTCGCCATCCGCACCTGGGATCTGAAGATTGACACCAAGGTCTATATCAAGGGTACCGAGTATGAGTTTGGCACTACTAATCCTGTACAGGTCATCGTAGAGCATCAGTCCGACAAGGTAGTCATCACCGCCGATTGCACCGCCGCCACAGAGTACATTCAGGCGCTACGCAAGGAGTATGGCGACGGCGTGACCATCGAGGTCCACACCTACGGCAAGGGTCTCACCGACGCCCAGGTATGGGAGAAGGTCAAGAAGTCGACCGTGCGCGTCGAACCCGCCGGCTACAAGCATCTCAAGTACAACGGCGCCACCAGCGCCTACTTCGGCAAGTAGACCCACGGCTGATACAAGCAGCTCTACGGCTCAGACTATCAGCCCTATACCTTATATAATAAGTAGGGCGCTGCCATCCCTGATGGATGACAGCGCCCTCTCTCTATCCGCAATGCCCACATCCGGCATTGCGGATATTGTTTTGATACCGGCTGCGGGCGTCAGGTGTGCAGTTCGTGCCCCAGCCTGCGCCGGCAGAGCCATATCTCTACCGAGTTGATGATGTTCTGCCACAGGATATAACAGCCGGGACCTATCGACGACAGCGGGTTGAGGTAGGTATAGGCTATCCAGATGGCAAAGGCGGTGTTCTTCTGGCCCAGCGCCTGCCCCGACTCAGTGGTGGCACCGAAGTAGTGACCTATAAATCTGCCCACGGCAAACTGGATGACACAGAGGACAAGCCCCAGCAGCGCGATGATGAGCAGGAAGGTCAGCGAGGTGTCAGCGTGTGCGATGTTCTTGGCCGTGGTGCCCGAGACGATGAGCAGCGAGCCACCCCACATGTAGTACGACAGGTCGTTGATGCTCACCACCCACCGGTGCAGCCGCTTCATGCCATGCTTCACGATATACGCCAACAACATGGGCAGCACCAGCACCATGCACACCTCGTGCAGGATGGTCAGAAAGGCGGTGAGAAAACTCACATTGGCAGCCTTGTCGATCAGCGGGAAACATACCGGGATGAGCAGCGCCGTGATGAAGTTGGAGATGAAGGTATAGGTGGTCATCTGCTCCAGTTTGCCGCCCAACTTGGCCGTCACCACCGGCGCGGCAGCAGCCACGGGGGCTATGATGCAGGTGATGATGGCCTCGACGATGATCAGACTGTTGTCTTTGAGCCTGTATTCCACCACCAGCAGCGTGAGCAGCGCCACAAAGAGCACCTGAACCACGCCCACCCACAACATCCACCTCACGGGTATCAGTCGGCGGAAGTCTACCTTGCAGAAGGTGACAAAGAGTATCAAGAACATAAACAGAGGTAGGATGCGGTCGCAGATGGGACCACACACACGCGCCGCGCCGTCGAGGGCTGGCACCAGGGCAAAGACCAGATATATCGCGATGCCCGAGGCGATGGACACAGGCAGTGTCCAGTTGCGCAGAAACTGTAACAGCGTTTTCATACCATCATTCTTTATCGTTTACTATCATCTATCGCTGACAAAAGTACACTTTTTCGCGCTAACAGATGCAGCCACACCACTTTTTCTGTCATTCCGACGCCCGTCAGACGCTTTTTTCCCTGTGACAGAGCAGAAAGAGCGGCTTTTCCTTTTACCACTACCCGTTTTTTTGTATATTTGTAGCATAATACCAATAAACTATAGATATGCGAAACCTTATCATCTCTTTACTCTTAAGTCTCTGTGCCTCCACGGCATGGGGAGCCAAGGCGTCGTGGATAACGGCTGCCGATGACAGTGTCAACCGCCCCAATACATGGATAGCCTTCCAGAAGGATGTGGTGATGAAGACCAAACCGCGGAGCCTCAAGGCACGCATAGCCTGCGACTCCAAGTACTGGCTGTGGGTCAACGGCAACCTCGTGGTCTTCGAAGGCTCGCTCAAGCGTGGTCCCGCTCCCGGCGAGGGCTACTACGACGAGATCGACCTGAGCCGCCACCTCCAGCGAGGTCACAACCGCGTGGCTGTCCTCGTATGTTATTTCGGCCGCTCGGGCTTTTCCCATGAGGACAGCGGCAAGTCAGGCCTCTACATCGACTCCGACAATGCCGAGCTGTGTACCAACGCCAGCTGGATGAGCCGCATCCATCCCGCCTATGACACAGCCACAGGCGAGATGCCCAACTTCCGACTCTCCGAGAGCAACATCAGCTACGACGCACGCCATGCCATCGACGGATGGCAGACTGCCGACGTCTCTGCCAAGTACGGCTTCACGCCCTCGGTCGAGATTGGAGCCTGGGGCGACCGCCCATGGGGCAAGATGACACGCCGTCCGATACCCATGTTCAAGGACTTCGGCGTCAAGGCTGCCCGCTTCGAGCTCCACGAGGGTGCCCGTCGCGACACCGTCATCGCCTTCCTCCCCGGCAACCTGCAGGTAACCCCCGTGATAGACCTCACCGCCACCCAGGGTGGCGACACCATAGACATCTGGACCAACCACTCCCACATGGCTGGCGCCTGGAATGTCAGGGCACAGTATGTGACACGTCAGGGACAGCAGCAGTACGAGTCGCTGGGCTGGATGAACGGCGAGAAGATTATCCTCTATCTCCCCAAGGGCATCAAGGTCAACGGCGTAAACTATCGCCAGACGGGTTATGATACCAAGGTGGTGGGTACTTTCCACTCTGACAACAATTTCTATAACCGTTTCTGGCAGAAAGCACTCAATACGCTCTATGTCAATATGCGCGACACCTATTTTGACTGTCCCGAGCGCGAGCGCGCACAGTGGTGGGGCGACGAGGTGATACTTACCAGCCAGGCTTTCTACACGCTGTCGCTCTCGTCGATAGACCTGATGCGCAAGGGCATGCTCGAGCTGGCTGCCTGGCAGACCGATGAGGGAATACTCCACGCCCCTGTGCCAGGTACCTATAAGAGCGAGCTGCCCGGACAGATGTTGGCAGCCGTAGGACTCTATGGTTTCTGGAATTACTATATGAATACGGGCGATTCTGCCACCATCCGCAAGGTCTATCCTGCCGTGCGCCGATACCTTGAGCGTTTCCCACTCGACTCCACCGGGCTTACAGCAGCCTACAAGGCCACTTGGCTGTGGGGCGACTGGGGCGACAACCGCGACATCAGGCTCATCTTCGCCGGCTGGCACTACATGGCTCTCGACGCGATGGCACGTATGGCCGACATAATGGGCCTCGACGCCGACGCAGCCCAGTATCGCGCCACTATGGAGCAGATCAAGAAGGGTTACAACCACTGTTGGAACGGCTACAGCTACCGCCATCCCCAGTATATGGGCGCTACCGATGACCGCGTACAGGCTCTTGCCGTCATCTCGGGCATCGCCGACGAGTCCAAGTATGGCGAGATATTCAATGTACTCAAGACGCAGGAATACGCCAGCCCCTATATGGAACGCTATGTCATGGAGGCCCTCTTCCAGATGGGCCAGGGCGACTACGCCATGCGCCGCCTGAAGAAGCGCATCGCCCCCATGGTCAACGACAAGGACTACCCCACGCTGTGGGAGTTCTGGGATGCCCGCAAGAGGGGCTTCCGCGGCGGCTCGTCCAACCACGCCTGGAGCGGTGGCGGTCTCATCGTGATAGCCCAGAAGCTCATGGGCGCCGAGACCATCGACCCCTGCTGGCGACGCTTCAAGATAGACCCGCAGTATGTCACCTTCGGCGAGGCGAGCCTCTCCTTCCCCACCCTGAGCGGCACCGTCTCTACCGCTTTCAAGCGCGACAAAACCCAGCTCACCATGTCGGTGGGCGTGCCTGCCAAGACCGAGGCGCTGGTCTACATTCCCTCGACCGCCACTGACCGCATCACCATCGACGGCCGCGCTCTGCGCACCGACCGCATCGTGACCGACGCCCAGTGGGCCAAGGCGGGCAAGACTGCCGTCTGGCTGCGTGCCGGCAACCACGAGATACGCGTAGCCAAGTAACCCGCTGATACCAGCCGGCATCACCGCCGGCATAGATACGACAAGGCCGAAGCCCGAGACCCACTGTGTCTCCTGCTTCGGCCTTTTCATTTCTATGCTTGTCGTGTTGACTACATGATTTTGGGCACCTGGGCGAGATACTGCTGCAGTTCCTCGTCAGAGAGCGAGTAGTTCATCAGGTCGCCGTTGAGATAGCTGTCGTACGAGGGCATGTCGATGAGTCCGTGACCACTCAGGTTGAAGAGTATGGTCTTCTGCTCGCCGGCCTCGCGACACTTGAGGGCTTCGCGCACGGTGGCGGCAATGGCATGACAGCTCTCGGGCGCGGGCACGATGCCCTCGGTGCGCGAGAAGAGTATGCCCGCCTGGAAACTCTCCAGCTGCGGGATGTCTACACCATGCATATAGCCGTCCTTGATGAGCTGCGACACGATCATTCCGGCTCCATGGTAGCGCAGACCGCCCGCATGGATGTTGGCGGGCTTGAAGTCGTGACCCAGGGTGAACATGGGCAGCAGCGGAGTATATCCCGCCTCGTCGCCGAAGTCGTATTCAAACTTGCCCCTGGTCAGCTTGGGACAGCTCGATGGCTCGGCGGCGATAAACTCGGTCTTCTTGCCGTCGAGGATGGTATGGCGCATGAAGGGGAAAGCCAGTCCGCCGAAGTTGCTGCCTCCTCCGAAGCAGGCTATCACCATGTCGGGATATTCCTCGGCCATCTCCATCTGCTTTTCTGCCTCAAGTCCTATCACTGTCTGGTGCAGTGAGACGTGGTTGAGTACCGAACCGAGCGTGTACTTGCATCCCGGAGTCTGCATGGCCAGCTCTACAGCCTCGGAGATGGCAGAGCCAAGCGAACCGGGATTGAGTGGGTCGCGGGTGATGATGTCCTTGCCGGCGCGGGTAGACATCGATGGCGAGCCCTCGACCGTGGCTCCGAAGGTGCGCATCAGTATCGAGCGGTAGGGCTTCTGCTTCATGGTAATCTTGACCTGGTAGACAGCAGCCTCGAGACCAAATATCTTGGCGGCATAGGACAATGCGGCGCCCCACTGGCCCGCTCCGGTCTCGGTGGTGACGTTGGTTACGCCCTCTCGCTTGCAATAATAGCACTGTGCGAGTGCCGAATTGATTTTGTGTGAGCCCAGTGGCGATGCACTTTCATTCTTGAAATAGATGTGGGCAGGCGTGTCGAGCGCCTTTTCCAGGGCATACGCGCGCACCAGAGGTGTCGAACGATAGTAGGCATAGAGGTCTCTCACCTCGTCGGGGATGTCTATCCATGCGTGCTCGGTATCGAGCTCCTGGCGCGAGCACTCTTCGCTGAATATATGAGCCAGGTCTTCAGGACCTATAGGCTGGTGGGTCTGTGGGTTGAGCGGCGGCAGCGGCTTGGTGGGCATGTCGGCCTGGATGTTGTACCATTGCCGGGGAATCTGGTCTTCCTCGAGCAGAAATCTCTTTTGTTTTTTCATGTCTTGTCGTGTTAAGTGATTTGATTTCCGTTTACAAAAGTAGTGTTTTCCACGCAAACCACATTACGTTTTGCCAGTTTTTTACACACCGCGGGCTACATTTTGCCATCCCCCACCATCGATGCGCCATGCGTAGTTGCCTCAGCCACTCTCCCCACCATCGCCGTCGGGGCAGAGGGAGCAGGCGCCACGCCGCTGAGGGCGCCAATCATGCCCGAGAAGACATCGAGAGTCATTTCGTGGTGCGAAACGACTATTGCACGCCGCGATACAATTAAGGCAAAGCCCGAAATGACTATATCTCACCGCCGAATGAACTTTTCGGCCATCGCGACGCAGATTGCGAGGGATGCGGCGAGGACGGCGAGGGTAAAAATGGGGGTGAAGATGGTTTCCATAACACGCGCACGCATACATATTTTTAACAAATATGATGCGATTTGTTTTGCAAAATGATTGGTTATGCGTAACTTTGTAGATGATTTTCCGACAGCGCCCGCTGCCGGACCTCACCAGCATAAGGTGAAGACAACTATAACAAGAAACAATACAAACAAGCCAAACAAAATGAACAAGCTAAGAACCCTTTGCACAGTATTGCTGTCGGCAGGTATGGCCATGATGGCCTACGCCGGGAGCAAGACCGAACCCGTAGATTATGTAAGCACGCTGGTAGGCACGGCATCGTCCTACGAGATATCTACCGGCAACACCTATCCCGCGATAGCCATGCCTTGGGGCATGAACTTCTGGGTGCCTCAGACCGGAAAGAACGGCGACGGCTGGACCTACACCTACTCAGCCAACAAAATCCGTGGCTTCAAGCAGACCCACCAGCCCAGTCCGTGGATCAATGACTACGGCATGTTCTCGCTGATGCCCGTCACCGGACGCGCGATCTTCGACGAGGAGCAGCGCGCCAGCTGGTTCTCCCACAAGGCCGAGAAGGCACTGCCCTACTACTATCGCGCCTATCTGGCCGACTACGATGTGGTGACAGAGATTGCGCCCACCGAGCGTGCCGCCAGCTTCCGCTTCACATTCCCCGAGACCGACTCTGCCTTCGTGGTGGTCGACGCCTACCACAACGGCTCTTACGTGAAGATACTGCCCCAGGAGCGCAAGATAGTGGGCTATACCACCTTCAACCACGGCGGTGTGCCCGAGGGCTTCCGCAACTACTTTGTCATCACCTTTGACAAGGACTTCACCTATACCGCCACCGTAGACAAGGGCGTAATCAGCCGCGGCATCGCCGAGACTGCCAACGACCATGCCGGAGCCATCATAGGCTTCAAGACCCGCAAGGGAGAGGTGGTCAATGCTCGCGTGGCATCATCATTCATCAGCGCCGAGCAGGCTGAAGTCAACCTCGGAGAGATTGGCAACCGCTCGTTCGACGATGTGTGCAAGGCCGGACGCCAGCGCTGGAACGAGGTATTGGGTCGCGTCGAGGTCAAAGACCAGAGTCTGGACCACCTGCGCACCTTCTACAGCTGTCTGTACCGCTCGGTGCTCTTCCCCCGCGCCTTCTGGGAGGTGGTAGACGGCCAGCCCATGCACTACAGCCCCTACAACGGCAAGGTAGAGAAGGGCTATATGTACACCGACACCGGCTTCTGGGACACCTTCCGTTCGCTCTTCCCACTGCTCAATCTGCTCTACCCCTCGGAGAACGCCAAGATGCAGGAAGGTCTCGCCAATGCTTACCGCGAGAGCGGCTTCCTGCCCGAATGGGCGTCGCCCGGCCACCGCGGCTGCATGGTGGGCAACAATTCGGCATCGGTAGTGGCCGACGCCATCATCAAGGGAGTGCGCACTGCCGACGCCGAGACGCTGTGGCAGGCTGTGGTACACGGTACCCAGGCAGTTCACCCAGAGATAAGCTCTACCGGCCGTCTCGGACACGAATACTACAACAAGCTGGGCTATGTGCCCTACGATGTAAACATCAAGGAGAATGTGGCCCGTACCCTGGAGTATGCCTACGACGACTGGTGTATCTACCAGATGGGCAAGGCACTGGGCAAGAAGGACAAGGAGCTGCGCCCATTCAAGCTGCGCGCCATGAACTACCGCAAGGTATTCGACCCCGAGACCCGTCTGATGCGCGGCAAGTTGAAGAACGGCGAGTTCCAGGCACCCTTCAACCCGCTCAAGTGGGGTGACGCCTTCACCGAAGGCAACAGTTGGCACTACACCTGGAGCGTCTTCCACGACCCGCAAGGACTTATCGACCTGATGGGTGGCAACGCCACGTTCAACCAGATGATGGACTCGGTGTTCACCGTACCTCCCGTCTTCGACGACAGCTACTACGGCTTTGTCATCCACGAGATACGCGAGATGCAGGTGATGAATATGGGCAACTACGCCCACGGCAACCAGCCCATCCAGCACATGATCTATCTCTACAACTACTCGGGCCAGCCCTGGAAGGCTCAGCAGCGCGTGCGCGAGGTGATGGACCGCTTCTATACGCCTAACCCCGACGGCTACTGTGGCGACGAAGACAACGGACAGACCTCGGCATGGTACGTATTCTCTGCTCTGGGCTTCTATCCCGTATGTCCTGCCAGCGACCAGTACGTGCTGGGTACGCCATACTTCGACAGCGTGACGCTCAATCTGGAGAACGGACGCAAGGTGACCATCAACGCCCATGGCAACGGTGCCGACGCTCCCTACATCAGCAGCATGCGTATCAACGGCAGCGACTACACCCGCAACTACATAGACCACGCCACACTCATGGGCGGCGCCAACATCGACTTCAGCCTCAGCCAGAAGCCCAACTACCAGCGCGGCACCAGCGCCAACGACGCCCCCTACTCGTTCAGCCGTGAACTGAAGAACAAGAAGTAACAACTATATCAATCATGAGAAAAACCATTAAAACACTGATGATGCTGGCAGCACTCACCCTGCTGCCGGCTCAGACATTCGCCATCAAGATTCTGCACGGGCCTTACTTACAGAGCGTAGGCGAAACCGAGGCCACCATCGTGTGGACCACCGACAGCATGTCGGTAGCTTGGGTAGAGCTGCTGCCCAACGACGGCATAGAGTTCTATGCCCAGGCGCGTCCCCGGTATTATGACACCCACATCGGCATCAAGCGCACCGACCGCATCCATGCCGTCACCCTCAAGGGACTCAAACCCGGCACCACCTATCGTTACCGCATCTATGCACAGGAGGTGTTGAGCCATCAGGCCAACAGGGTCATCTACGGCAACGTGGCAGCCACGGTGGTCTACAAGAAGGCTCCGCTGGCGTTTACCACACTCGATGAGCGCAAGGCGAGCACCTCCTTTGTCGTGGTCAACGACATCCACGGCAAGAGCGACGTGATGGCGCGTCTGCTCGGCAATGCCGGCTACAAGGACAAGGATCTCGTCTTCTTCAACGGCGACATGCTGTCAATCCTCGACAAGGAAGAGAAGATCTGGAACGGATTTATGGACGAAGCCGTCAAACTCTTCGCCTCGGAGAAGCCTCTCTACTATGTACGCGGCAACCACGAGACACGCGGACAGATAGCCGACCGCTTCCAGCGCTATGTGCGCCCCAACGACGCCAAGCTCTACTTCGCCTTCCGTCAGGGTCCCGTGTACTTCATCTGTCTCGACACCGGCGAGGACAAACCCGACAACGACATCGAGTATGCCGGCATCACCGACTATGACAACTACCGCAACGAACAGGTGGAATGGCTGCGCCAGGTCATCGCTTCCGATGAATACAAGCGTGCCCCCTTCCATGTAGTGCTGGGCCACATCCCTCCCCGTTATGACAAGGATGCCTGGCATGGCGATATTGAGGTCAGGGAGAAGTTTATCCCCGTGCTCAACGAAGCCAACGTCGATCTGATGCTCTGCGGCCACCTCCACGAGTTTGCCTACACCGAGCCCAATGCCCGTCTGAAGTTCCCCATACTGACCAACAGCAATGTAGCCATAGTCTCGGTCAAAGCCGAAGGCGGCAAGCTCGATGTCAAAGTGATAGAGGAAGACGGCAAGACCTCATTCCACAAGACCTACATGCAGCGATAGGCTGACAGCGTCAATAAACAAAGCGGACCAAGATGGTTATCCAACCTGTCTTGGTCCGCTTTTTTGTTATAAAGACTTGGGGCGCTGTGGCCCCAAGCGTCTGTTATCTCAGAAAGAGCATCTCGCGATACTTGGGCAGTGTCCAGAGTTCGTCGCTTACCACCAGCTCGAGCTTGTCTATCTGGTAGCGTATCTCCTCCATCTTGGGCGCCACGGTGTCGTGGTATGCCACAGCCTTGGAGCGCTCGTCCTCTATCTTGTTGGCCACCTTGCGGGCGTCTACGAGTTCCTCCACGCCGGTCTCTATGGCCTGGGTGCGCTCGGCTATCTCCTTGATGAGTTTCTTGTTGCGCGCGGTGAGTGCGTCGGCCTCTTCCTTGGAGAACACCTCATACATATTGGTCACATTCTTGAGCAGCTGGCTCTGGTAGTGGGTGGCCACGGGGATGATGTGGTTCATGGTGAGGTCGCCCATGACGCGGGCCTCTATCTGTATCTTCTTGGTGTAGGTCTCCCATTTCACCTCGTTGCGGGCTTCAAGCTCGGCGCGCTTCATCACGTTGAGACTCTCAAACATCTTCACGCTCGACTCGTCAAGATAGCGGTCGAAGATGACTGGACATGATGTCTCGCAGTCGAGACCACGACGCTTGGCTTCCTCAACCCACTCGTCGGAGTAGCCGTTGCCATCGAAGTGGATGGACTGGCAGGTCTTGAGGTCTTCGCGAACCACGTCGATGATGGCGCTTATCTTGTCCTCGCCCTTGGCGATGAGTGCGTCTACGCGGCTCTTGAAGTCGTTGAGCGCCTCAGCCACTGCGGCGTTGAGGGCAATCATTGCCGAAGCGCAGTTGGCCTCTGAACCTACCGCGCGGAACTCGAAGCGGTTGCCGGTGAAGGCGAAGGGAGAGGTGCGGTTGCGATCGGTGTTGTCGATGAGCAACTCGGGGATGCCGGGGATATCGAGGTTCATGCCCTGCTTGCCCTTCATCGAGAAGAGGTCGTCCTTGTCAGCTTTGACGATATGGTCGAGCAGGTCGGTGAGCTGTCGGCCCAGGAAGCTGGAGATGATGGCGGGTGGCGCCTCATTGGCTCCGAGTCGGTGGGCATTGGTGGCGCTCATGATGGAAGCCTTGATGAGTCCGTTGTGACGGTACACACCCATGAGGGTCTCGACGATGAATACCACGAAGCGCAGATTGTCCTCGGGAGTCTTGCCCGGAGCGTGGAGCAGCACACCCGTGTCGGTCGAGAGGCTCCAGTTGTTGTGCTTACCCGAACCATTGATGCCGGCAAAGGGCTTCTCGTGGAGCAGCACACGGAACCCGTGGCGGCGCGCAACCTTCTTCATGACCGACATGATAAGCATATTGTGGTCTACAGCCAAGTTGCACTCCTCGAAGATGGGCGCCAGCTCAAACTGGTTGGGCGCAACCTCGTTGTGACGGGTCTTGCAGGGGATGCCAAGGGCAAGAGCCTCGATTTCCAAGTCCTTCATAAAGGCCTGAACGCGCTCAGGGATGGTACCGAAGTAGTGGTCGTCCATCTGCTGGTTCTTGGCAGAGTCGTGACCCATAAGGGTACGGCCGGTAAGCATCAGGTCGGGACGCGCGAAGTAGAGTCCTTCGTCTACGAGGAAGTATTCCTGCTCCCAACCCAGGTTGGCCTGCACCTTCTTGACACCGGGGTAGAAGTACTGTGCCACTCCGGTGGCAGCCTCTCCTACTGCGCGCAACGTGCGGAGCAACGGCGCCTTGTAGTCGAGCGACTCGCCGGTATAGGAGATGAAGATGGTGGGTATACAGAGGGTGTCGTCGATGATGAACACGGGCGATGTGGGGTCCCAAGCCGAATAGCCGCGTGCCTCAAACGTGTTGCGTATTCCTCCTGATGGGAAACTTGAGGCGTCGGGTTCCTGCTGGACGAGTAACTTGCCTGAAAACTCTTCTATCATACCTCCCTTGCCGTCGTGTTCGACAAAGGCATCGTGCTTTTCGGCCGTTCCCTCGGTCAGGGGCTGGAACCAGTGAGTGTAGTGGGTCACGCCGTTCTCCTCGGCCCATTGCTTCATGCCCGCAGCCACAGCGTCGGCTATGGAGCGGTCGAGCTGGGCGCCGTTGTCCATTACATCTACCAGCTTGCGATATACATCGGCGGGCAGGTACTTGAACATCTTGGCACGGTTGAACACCAGCTTTCCGAAATACTCGGACGGACGGTCCTTGGGAGTGGCCACCTCGACGGGTTTCTTGTGGAAAGCCTCTTCTACAGCATCAAATCTCAAATTTGCCATAATCTTCGTGAATTGTAAATATGTTGATAACTTGAATATTCTTTGTTTCAGCGCTGCCGGCGATGGCTCCGTCGCGTGCCGACATGGAGGGCCTCACCGTTACGGTGTGCAAAGTTACTGAAAATCTTGCCTATTCCTTTACTGTTTGTCACTTTTTTTTACGATTTTCATCCTCTCTGCCGTCATCCCATCCATTGGCGCAGTCGCTGCATGGCTTCTTCGCAACTGTCGCGGTCGCCAAAGGCGGTGAGACGGAAGTAGCCCTCGCCGCTGGGACCAAAGCCCACGCCGGGGGTGCAGACTACCGAGGCGCCGTAGAGCATCTGCTCGAAGAAGCGCCAGCTCTCCTGACCCTCGGGAGTGCGCACCCAGAGATAGGGAGCGTTCTCGCCGCCATAGACGCTGAAGCCCATGGCGCGCAGGGCGTCGGTCATGAGTCGGGCGTTGCCCATATAGTAGTCGATGGTGGCTCGGGTCTGTGCCTTGCCGTCGGGGGTGTAGATAGCTTCGGCTGCGCGCTGTGAGATGTAGCTGGCGCCGTTGAACTTGGTACACTGGCGGCGCTCCCAGAGATGGTTGAGCTCCACCTGCTGGCGTCCGTCGGTGGTCACAGCTTTCAGGTCGCGCGGGATGACGGTGTATCCGCAGCGTACACCGGTAAAGCCTGCCGTCTTGGAGTAGCTGTGGAACTCTATGGCACACTTGCGTGCGCCCCGTATCTCGTATATCGAGTGGGGAATGGACTTGTCCTGGATGTAGGCTTCATAGGCAGCATCGTAGAAGATGATGGCGTCGTTGGCGAGGGCGTAGTTGACCCATTTCTTCAGTTCTGCCTTAGACAACACGGTACCCGTGGGGTTGTTGGGATAGCACAGGTATATCATATCGACACGGTGGTCGGGCAGCGCGGGCACGAAATCGTTCTCGGCAGTACAGGGCAGATAGGTCACGTTGCTCCAGCGGCCGTTGGCGAAGGTTCCGGCGCGGCCTATCATGGCATTGGAGTCGATATAGACAGGATAGACGGGGTCGGTGACAGCCACCGAGTTGTCCCAACGCACTATCTCCTGGATGTTACCCGTATCACTCTTGGCGCCGTCGTTGATGAAAATCTCCGAGGGGTCAAGGTGTATGCCGCGAGGGGCAAAGTCGTTCTTCAGGATGGCTTCGCGCAGAAAGTCGTAGCCATGCTCGGGGCCATAGCCGTGGAACGACTGCTTGACAGCCAGGTCGTCTACGGCGCGGTGCATGGCTTCAATCACCGCTGGACACAGGGGCTGGGTGACATCGCCTATTCCCAGACTGATGACGTGGGCATTGGGATGGGACACGCGGTAGGCGTTGACCTTCTTGGCCACATCGGCGAAGAGGT
Organism: Prevotella sp. P4-67; assembly: GCF_002251325.1. Classification (NCBI taxonomy): domain Bacteria; kingdom Pseudomonadati; phylum Bacteroidota; class Bacteroidia; order Bacteroidales; family Prevotellaceae; genus Prevotella; species Prevotella sp. P4-67. Next base: position 5,638 of record NZ_NPJL01000082.1, on the reverse strand, counting down.
AATTGTCCGAGAGTTTCAGGAAGTGTTCGTTTACTAAAGCCATATTCTTCTTGATGTTGTTAAAGTGGAATTACAGGGTTATCTCGCCGTCGTAGACAAACTCGGCAGGGCCCGAGAGCATCACGTGGTCGTCCTCGGCCCATCTCACGTGGAGCCTGCCGCCGTCCATCACCACATCGCTCTCGCGTGAGGTCAGCCCCACGTGGGCGGCAGCCACGGCGGTGGCGCAGGCTCCGGTTCCGCAAGCCATGGTGATGCCCGACCCGCGCTCCCAGACACGGGTGCGCAGTTCGTCGGTGCCCGTCAGCTGGGCAAACTCTATATTGCAGCGCTCGGGGAAGGCTGGCAGATGCTCGCCCATAGCCCCCACGCGCGCCACATCGATGGCGGCGATGTCGTCGACGAAGACCACACAGTGGGGATTGCCCATCGACACAAACAAAGGATGCCCATACTCTCGCAGGGCATCAAGACCCACCTGCTCGTCATACTGACTGGCTTGGTGGAAAGCGGGTTGGAGCATATCGACGGTGACGCCGGTGACCGTAAGCCGGTCGGGCGAGAGGGTCAGCGAGAGTGTTTTCACCCCCGAGAGGGTCTCAAGTTTTATCTCGCTGCTATCCGTAAGATGTCGTTCATAGAGATATTTGCCGATACATCGGCTTGCGTTGCCGCACATCTTGGCTTCGGAGCCGTCGGCATTGAAGATACGCATCGAGAAGTCGGCTCCGCTCAGTATCGAGGGCTTCCCGATAAGCACCAGACCATCGCTCCCGATGCCTGTGTGGCGGTTGCTCCACTTCACCGACGCCGTCTGCGGGTCGGAAATGGGGTAGCGGGTGGTGTCGACATAGATGTAGTCGTTGCCGGCACCGTCCATCTTGGTAAAGTGTATCCTGTTGTGCATCGTTTCTCTCAATCTTACGATTGCAAAAGTACATAGTTTGTCACAAACCATGCCCTAAAATATTGTTTTTTTATCTTTTATTTATGAGAAAGTTACGATTTGCAACGCCGAGATGCTGTTTTCGTATAAAAATGTAAGCACGGAAGTTGCCAAGACTTACACTTTTGTCACAGAGGTCATCAAAAATACCGTGGAGATGGCCAGGAGCATTGCAGAGGTCATCTCCATGCGCGCATCTGCTATCCCCACGTGGATGAAGAGAATACAAAAAACCTTGGCGTCTTCTGACGGCTCCGCCTTGGTGGCAATGACAGCAATGGCAGCCGGAAAACAAGTTTTCCTTCGTGCCATCACCGTCATCACCACCGTCATGCGCGGCATGACGTCAGAAAATACCAAGGAGCAAAAAGCCGCCGTTGGCGGTAAAAAAAGCCCGGCTCGCGCCGGAACAAAAGAGATAGTCAATAGGATAGCCGTAAGCAGCGGCAACTCTGTAGAAGTTGCGCTTACATAGCCCAGGGTTGCGGGCGAAGACCGCTACCCTGGGTAGGTTTACCGTTTTTATGGCTACTCTGTAGGAGTTGCGCTTAGCCGAAGGCGTTATACTCAGTCAAATAATATTCCCCAATACATTTCAGTCCATTGTCCTGCTGCGGGTAACGCCTTCGGCTAAGCGCAACACTTTACCTTTCCGCGCCGCATAGCGCCGCGCCGGTGACCTTCGGTTCAGCGTTGCTCCACCTTTTATATATAGCACCCAGGGTAGAGGCGCTGCGCACCTCAACCCTGGGCTGGGGAAACGCAACTCCTACAGAGTTGCCGGGGGTGCGTACCTTCCACAATGGGCTAACTATACATGTTCGTTAGGAGCACACCTTCCCCATTGGGCTAACTATACATGGTCGTTGGGAGCACACCTTCCCCATTGGGCTAACTATACATGGTCGTTGGGAGCACACCTTCCACAATGGGCTAACTATACATGGTCGTTAGGGAGCAGACCTTCCACAATGGGCTAACTATACATGGTCATTGGGAGCATACCTTCCACATTGGGCTAACTATACATGGTCGTTGGGAGCAGACCATCAGCATTGGGCTAATATTATACTCACACTTGTTGCATTGTATTCGGGACTGGAGAGGAAGACCTGGGCAAACCTCCTTATACTTTCCCCATCCATCGGGACGATGGTAACAATCTGTAACCAAATCTCGGTGATTATGTGAGAAAGTGTAAGGTTTATGGAGTTTATATCTTACACTTTGCAGATTATTGCGATTTTATTAAATCATATTGCTCTATTTCTGGCGGTTATCATGACAAAAGTGATTACTTTTGCAGGGGTAAACTTACTTATTTCCGGCTTTTCGCCCGTTATGGATGCTACACTACAGGATGACAGCATCAGACGACGACACACCGGCTATCGTCCAGAGACAGCCAACCTTATAAATATATATAATATGTGTGGAATTGTAGCCATTTTCAACATTAGCGGCCCTATGGGCCAGCTCCGTGACAAAGCACTGCGTATGAGTCAGAAGATAAGACACCGTGGCCCCGACTGGAGCGGTATCTATACAGGTCACACCGCCATCCTCGCCCATGAACGCCTGTCTATCGTCGACCCCCAATCCGGTCGCCAACCTCTGTTCAGCTGCGACCGCAAGCAGATACTCGCCGTCAATGGTGAGATATACAACCACCAGGACCTACGCGCCCAGTATGCCGACTCCTACACCTTCGCCACAGGCAGCGACTGCGAGTCTATCCTCCCCCTCTACCGCGACCTCTTTGCCGACGGCCGCGACCCCAGCAATGAAGACATCGTTGCCATGCTCGAGCGTCTCTCGGGCATCTTCGCCTTTGCCCTCTACGACGAACAGCGCGAAGAGTTTCTCATCGCCCGCGACCCTATCGGCGTGATACCTCTTTACATAGGTTACGACGGCGACGGTCGTGTCTACGTGGCCAGCGAGCTCAAGGCCCTCGAGGGTCAATGTGACCATTACGAGCCTTTTCTCCCAGGCCACTACTACTGGAGCCGTAACCTTGGCATGAAGCGCTATTACCGTAGAGACTGGATGCAGTATGACAACGTAAACGACAACGATGCCAGCGCCGACGCCGTGCGCCAGTCGCTGATGGGCGCGGTGCGCCGCCAGCTCATGAGTGATGTGCCCTACGGCGTGCTGCTCAGCGGCGGACTGGACAGTTCCATCGTCTCGGCCGTAGCCTCACAGTATGCCGAGCGCCGCATCGAAGACGGCGGACGGCAGAGAGCCTGGTGGCCCCGGCTGCACTCCTTTGCGGTAGGACTCAAAGGGGCGCCCGACCTGGTCAAGGCCCGCATGATGGCCGACCATATCGGCACCGTGCACCATGAGGTCAACTACACCATACAGGAAGGACTTGACGCCCTGCGCGACGTGATTTACTTCATCGAGACCTACGATGTCACCACCGTGCGTGCCTCGACGCCCATGTATCTGCTCGCCCGCGTCATCAGGTCGATGGGTATCAAGATGGTACTCTCGGGCGAGGGCGCCGACGAAATCTTCGGCGGCTACCTCTATTTCCACAAGGCTCCCTCTGCCCGCGCCTTCCATCAGGAGACGGTGCGCAAGCTGTCCAAGCTCTACCTCTACGACTGTCTGCGTGCCAACAAGAGTCTGGCGGCATGGGGCGTGGAGGGACGCGTGCCCTTCCTCGACCGCGAGTTTCTCGATGTGGCGATGCGCCTCAACCCCGCTGCCAAGATGTGTCCCGGCGACAAGATAGAGAAATACATTCTGCGCGAGGCCTTTGCCGACATGCTGCCCCACGAGGTGGCGTGGCGGCAGAAGGAGCAGTTCAGCGACGGCGTGGGCTATTCGTGGATAGACACCCTCAAGCAGATTACTGCCGAGGCGGTGAGCGACGACGAGATGGCACATGCCCACGAGCGTTTCCCTATACATACGCCGCAGAACAAGGAGGAATACTTCTACCGCAGCATCTTCGAGGAACATTTCCCGAGCGACAGCGCGGCTCTGAGTGTGCCCAGCGTGCCCAGCGTGGCTTGCTCCACCCCCGAAGCGCTGGCTTGGGATGCCACTTTCAGCGGCAAGAACGACCCCAGTGGCCGTGCCGTCCACGACGTTCATGCCCAGGCTTATTGACACTGCCGTCCCGAAGACGGGGCTGAGCCCGTCACTGACAGACTTCACACAAATAATCATCCTATAAAGAGAAAAGAAAATGAAAGTACACAAGAAATGGATTATCCTCATGGCGGGCATGACGGTCATAGCCTTCGCCGGACTGTTTGCCACCGAACCCTCGTTCGTCTGCGACTTCAACAAAATCAATGATGCCGATGTGGCATGGCTCATCACCGCCACCATCTTCGTGCTGATGATGACGCCAGGCCTGTCGTTCTTCTACGGCGGCATGGTGGGAGCCAAGAATGTCATCTCTACCATGCTGCAGAGCTTCATCGCCATGGGTCTGGTGAGCGTGCTATGGGTGGTCTTCGGCTTCAGCCTGGCGTTTGGCGACGACATCGGCGGAGTGCTGGGCGACCCCACCACCTTTCTGATGTTCCAGCACGTGGGCGCCGACACCTACATCACGCCTACGGGCAAGCTGCTGGGCGGTGCCACAATACCCCTCGCCCTCTACGCGCTGTTCCAGATGAAGTTTGCCATCATCACCCCATCGCTCATCACGGGTTCGTTTGCCGAGCGTGTGCGCTTCTCGGCCTACCTGTTCTTCATGATGTGGTTTATGGTGTTCATCTACTGTCCGTTGGCCCACATGACGTGGCACCCCGACGGCCTCTTCCTCAAATGGGGCGTCGTCGACTTCGCCGGAGGTATCGTGGTCCACGCCTCATCGGGAGTGGCAGCCCTCGCGGGAGCCATCTTCCTGGGCAGAAGGGCTGCCCAGACGCGCCAATCGCAGCCTGCCAACATCCCCTTTGTACTGTTGGGAGCAGCCATGCTGTGGCTGGGATGGTTCGGCTTCAATGCAGGCAGTTCGCTGCATGCCGACGGCCAGGCAGTCAAGGCGTTTCTCAATACCAATACAGCCTCGGCTACAGCGATGATGACCTGGATATTCTTTGACTGTCTGCGTGGGCGCAAGCCTTCGGCCATGGGCGCCGCCGTGGGTTGCGTGGTAGGTCTGGTGGCCATCACCCCGTCGGCAGGCTACGTCTCCGTAGGACAGAGTATCTTCATCGCCTTTGTCATCACACTGATATGCAATATCGCTGTCTACTGGCGCAGCCACAGCCGCATCGACGATGCCCTCGACGTATTCCCCACCCACGGCACGGGCGGTATCTTCGGCACAGTGCTCACGGGCATTTTCATCCAGGAAGGCCTCATCTCGGGCACGTGGGCTGGCGTGGTGGTCTTCCTTTACCATCTGCTTGCCGTGGCCATCGTCATCGTCTATACGTTTGCCATGAGTTATCTGGGCTATTGGCTTATCGACAAGGTCATCCCCATGCGCGTGAGTGCGCAGAGCGAGCGCGTGGGCCTCGACATCTCCCAGCACGAGGAACACTATGGTCTGTCGCATATCGGTGAGCGCGAGATAGCCGAATACGAGGACTATCTGCGACAGAAGGAATAGCGATGCGACAGGATTGATATTCTCAATCACAACATCTATAACCTCAACCGGGGATGCCAACCGTGACGGTCGGCTCTCCGGTTTTTTTGTGAAGGGAGGCCCCT